>NZ_AKIF01000016.1 GCF_000269905.1 Alkalibacillus haloalkaliphilus C5 | reverse complement strand
CTCGTTTAAACCGCATTGTTAAGCAAAATCTCGTATTCTCGATCTCTGTTATCCTATTATTAATCGTCGCGAACTTCTCTCAAAACTTGACGTTGCCTTATGGCGTGATTGCTCACGAAGGCAGTACGATTTTAGTAATATTAAATGGGTTAAGAATGTTGAAAGAATAGGTGAAGCGGATGTCAATTGAGTTTGACATCCGTTTTTTGTGACAAGGGTGTTGTCCGACAGTAATGCCCTTTCATCTGACACTTATTAGAAAAGGCTGGCACGACGCCAGCCTTCAAATTCAATTATTTGTTCGCAACGATTGGTTGGTCTTTGAAGTCAGGGTCAATCGGATTAGATGAGCTTAAGAAGCTATTGGTCTGGACCATCGTACCTGTATTAAATGCTCCAGCACCTGCGTTTGTTTTCATTGAAGATTTTGGTGAAATGTAAAATGCATCACCAAAGTTTACTGTACCTCCACCATCTACGCTATTAATTTTTAACGGTCCTACAATGGATGGCAAATCAATCACCTACTTATTATAAATTCCCACACTTATTCTTCATCTGTATCGAGAAGATGACGTATATGTTTGACGCGACTGACGGCATCTCCGTGCTTTATTGAGCCAATGTGAATAGTAGAGCTTGCGGTTGCGCCAATGACATTGATGTGGCCAACTTTAATATCACCTTTGTTGTTACGCGTGATGTTTGGCTGATAGTCCGCTAGGTGTTCTGGCAGTGGGTCAGTGAAAAAGTCATAATTCATAAACGTGTGTCGTCTTTGTACTTCTCTAGTAAAATATGCACCTTCTTGTTGGATCGCAAGGGCGATTGAAAGGGGGGTTAAGTATTTCGTATCCCCGATTCTTAATGATGATGAAAAATGTAAACTGTTCGTGTTAATGGTCTTAACAATACTGTTTCTCATCTTTTATCAACCTGATGAGAAAGGGACGACACTTTCGATGAAGTACGATTCTGGAGGCGTATCAAAAGTTGATGTGAACTGTAAATGATCTGCATCTCCGACTATGAAAAGAGATGAAGATGAGATTCCCGTTACTTCTATATTACCAACACTCAATTCTTCATTCACAAAATTAACGTTCATCAGGCTGCTCCTTTATTTTTAACATGTGGTCTTTGATCCCACTTAAAATTTCTTTTTTAATATGATTCGTTACATATGAATAACTGTCTGAGCCGACTGTCATTCGATCGTTAGGGCTCATCGTATTTAAATATTCTTTAACACGCTTTGGAATTTGTTTATGAACATCTTGTAATAATAAGTTTTTCCACTCATCGGTTAACTCGACACGATGTTCACTTGCTATTGTGTCGATCTTTTTAGGAAGTTCTTCACGCATGAATGGTTCTAATTCTTTCAGTGCGTTTTGTTCCATTTCGGTTAAGCCTTGTTGTTTCGGTAGATCGAGTTGTTCAAAAGGAAGGTCACGGTGTGGCGTTAAACCGATGTTTAATGTTCCTTCTAATGTTTCGATTTTTAATTGTTCAAAATGGTATTCAATTGTATCGACAGTTGCCTGTTTTTCCTCAGTTTGTTCTTCTTCATTTAACTGTTGGAGCAAGGATATGATTTGTGCCATCTGTTCCATTTGGTAATCCACTTTCTGTTCAAGACGGTTTAATCTTTCGATGATGTAAGGATGGACGTGCATATCGCTCACTCCTTCTCGGTTTGTTCAGGAATTGGTAGTTTCGGAATTCTTACGAGTGGTTGGTCAAGCGGTTCTGCAGGTTCAGCTGGTTCATCATACTCGCCTGTATTATAAGAATTAGACACGGATTGGATAGAACCTGAGCTTCCGACTTGTAAAACAGAGGAGTTTGTAATCGCATCAACTTTTAGGAAGTTAATATGAATTTGTTGATGGACTGTTAACTTCATAGTTTGCCACCTTCAAACAAAAAGCCTGGATCAATATAAACGTTCGAAACGCCAAGTTCGATTTCAATGTTTTGCCCGGTATTAAATGAACCGCCACCTGCAAATGTTTTCGCACTACTCATCGGTTGCATCATATACGAATCACCGATTTGGAAAGTACTTGAAGACTCAATTGCTACAACGTTTACCGCTCCTACAAATGCAGGCATATAACCAATCTCCTTTCATATTAATATATGTATCTCATAGTTATTTGTCACCGTTAAATTTAGATTTAGTTTTGTCAATAACTAGAAATGAATTATAATAGAGAGAAGAGGTGAGAGAATGGAAGGGAATCAAAATCGAATTCAATCAATAGATGCTATTCGTGGTTTTGCTTTATTAGGAATTTTAGTTGTGAATGTGCTTGCGTTTCATTCGCCTCATTTTATGTACGGTGGAATCGATTCGTTTTATCAGACGGCAACGGATTCAGTTTTGTTAACGTTTATTGGCGTCTTGTTTCAAGCTAGTTTTTATCCGTTGTTTGCCTTATTATTTGGTGTCGGCATTTACATAATGTATGAGCGCCTAACAGAAAAAGTGAACGACCAAGCAAAGTCGGTGTTAAGAAGACGAATGTTCGTATTAGCGGCAATCGGCTTAGCTCACGGAATTTTGATTTGGTATGGCGATATTTTGCTTACGTATAGTATTGTAGGACTTTTAACTATTTGGTTAATTCAAAAGCCTGTTCATTCATTGTTGAAATGGGCAGCATGGATGCTCGGTTCGGTTACAGTGTTCATGACGCTCATGAATTACGCAGTGCGTGACTTTCTAGCCGATTATCGTGATGAAGAAGCGATCGCCCAGTCTTTCGCATTATATACAGGTACATATGCTGATATTTTTGAACGCAACATTGCTGATTGGTTAGTTATGTTTAATCCATTACAAGTTATTTTAATGATTTTAACTATATTACCTATGTTTTTAGTTGGTGTTGTTTTAGTTAAATTAGGATGGGTAACTAACCCAAAACAACACATCAACGCTATAAAAAAATGGATTATGTTCACACTTGTCGTTTTCATTGTGTTTAAAGCAGGTCCTTATTTAATGGGTGACCCTGATTGGTTAGATTATGCTAAACAAGGCATTGGTGGGTCTTTCTCAAGTTTATTTTATTTCTTAATCTTACTAGTCATCTTTAGTTATGGTCGTGGCATGGTCATTCAATCAATTCTTGCACCTGTTGGTAAGTTGTCATTAACGAACTATTTATTACAGTCATTGATTGCGTTTGTTTTCTTTTATGGTGTTGGATTTAATTTCTACGGTCAACTCAATATAATAGATTTAATGGTTTATGTTGTAATTGTATATAGTGTGCAAGTCGTATTTAGCATTTGGTACTTAAAAGTTTTTCAGTACGGCCCTTTCGAATGGGTGTATCGTACGTTGACGTATGGAAAGGTGCAGCGGCTAAGAAGGAGGTCGTAACGTGAAAAAAAGTTGGATTGAATCAGAATCTAAAAAATGGGTGGAAGAAGGGATTATCGACGAAAGTCAAAAAGAAGCAATTGCTAGTCGATATGAACGACAGTCCACACCAATGCTATTTTTCTTTTTAGCGGCTGTTTTAATTGGTCTTGCTTGTCTGTCATTAATTGCAGCAAATTGGACTTCGATCCATCATTTATGGCGAGTTGTTTTAATCATTGGTGCTATGCTTTCGTTTTATTTCGTTGGAGCTCGTGCCTTTATGCATAACCGCCAAGGAATTGGTGTTTTTGCTTTTGTAGTCGCTCTGTCTATATTTGGTGCTGGTATATTCCTCTTAGGGGACATGTATCACTTTAGTATGAATAGTGCATTTGCGTTTTTAGTATGGGGGCTTGCTGTATTACTTATATACTTAAGTCAGCCACAAGTGTTTATTTGGATTTTTGGATTAGTAGTCGTTTTTATCGGCCAGTTCGTTTCGACGATGCAGTTGCATGATTTTGATTGGTTACTTATGGCATTGTTTGTCGTTGGTTATGGAACGGTCGGTTATTTTATAAAACAACAAAACTTAATGTGGTTGTTTACTAGTTTGTTATCCATTTTGTTATTGGCATTTTCAATTCAAGAGTTAACGTATTATTGGTATACAATCTTTGCGCTTATTTTATATTTATTTAGTTATATCATTAAAACAGGTGTTGTAAGTAAGCCGCTACAAGGCGTTTCGATTTTAAGTATGTTTATTATAGTAGTTTATCAAGCGTTATTTTTTAACTGGGGTTGGCAGCCTGTTGTCAATGATATAGTTTATTATTTATTTCTCATTCCGTTTTTAAGTTTGGCGGTGTTATTAGCGGTATTAAATCGTGAACGTTTCGGTGCTATTCAAATAGTGTTGTTTTTACCGGTATTTGTATGGCCAGAATTTTCGACGTTACTAGCTGCTCTTGTGTTGTTCGCGTTTTCGATTGGGAAAATGATTGAAGGTGATCAGCTTGAAGATAGTCGTAAAGAAAAACTTGGCATCATCGCTTTTTTAATTAGTGTTAGCATTGTTTATGTAGAAGTTGCTTGGTTAGTATTAGACCGCACGTTATTCTTCTTAATTGGTGGTATTATTTTATTTATCGTTGGACTGTTGTTGAACCGTTATCAACAGAATCAAATGAAAGGAAGTGATGATCATGATTCGACGTAGAGTGTTCTTAATTGCGGTTGCTCTTCAAATCGTCGTGCTATTATTCATGGTCACTTCCAGTTATGCATTAGATCGATTTGGTAAAGTGATTACGATTCAGACAGAAGCTTATGATACAGAGGATGTTTTTTATGGTGATTATGTTCACTTAAGTTATTTAGCTGAAACCGTACGTTCTGAAAATTGGTTTGCGACAGACGATGTGAGATCCAATCAGCAAATATATGTCTTATTCACTCCCGATGAACAAGGGTCTATCATCTTAAGGCAGCATCTGATCGTGAAATGAGTGCAGAAAGTGATGATGTTGTCATTGTGGCGCGTTATCGTTATCAAGATGATGAGCAAGTACATCATATTGATTTAGGACTTGACCGATATCATCCACATTATGAACAGCAAGGTGAAATTGAGTCTTCACAAGAGCGAATGTTAGTATCCATCGCCTTATCGCCTTGGGGGCAAAAGAAGATCGTTGAAGTTGAAAATATTCAAGTCGAACCATAAACGTTAATGAAATGATGGTGTTACGTGATGTTTTCAGTTACAATATGAAGCGGAGATATTGTAATGAGATTGAGGTGCCCGCATGAAAGATCTATCGTTTGAAGAGTTAACATCACGTTTCTTTGTTTTTTTTATAGGTGTATTTATATTAATTATGTTAAATGCCAATGGTCATGTGTTTCACGTCCTTTATGTAGGGCGAGTTACGGAATTCCTTGTCGTAGTTCTCCTATTAGGTGGTACGATCTACATGTCGATGTTCATCGGCAAGTTGACCGAGGGTTTAGGAAAGTTTAAGTTTCCGTTTCAATTAATCGTTAGTTTAGCAATCTTATCTTATATTTTCTATTTATGGGTTGTATAAAAGGAGAGAACAAAATGACTTCAAATCGCTTATTAATTTATGAAATTGTATTATCATTTGTAACGTTATTATTTATCATTTTAGGATGGTTTGCAGACCAAATCTTTATTACAATTGCACTGCTCACTGGTAGTGCTATGCTTGGTTTAATGGCAGCTAGACGATTTGTTGAAGGGAAAAAATTGTTCGGTGCTATTATAGTATTAATTGCTATTTTTGTTTTCTTAAGTGGCGTTGTAGAATTTGTAGTATAACTGGGGAAGATCATCTGGTTGACTTTGAACATAACCCCAGTTAGTGGACTTAACATAAAAGTCCCTTAGCTGGGGTTTGTTATGTGCATAAACACGCACCTTTTTAATAAGAAATTTCACAGGCTTATCAAAAAAAATTTAGAGTCTAAAAATAAAACCCGAACAAATTCAGTTGTGAATTCGTTCGGGTTTTGTTCATGTTTACAACACTTCTTTAATCTTGTCGATCGCCCATTGTAAGTCTTCTTTTTCAATTATTAATGGTGGTGCGAAGCGGATCACATTCTCATGTGTTTCCTTACATAGTAATCCTCTTTCTTTAAGTTGTTCACAATATTTACGAGCAGGTACATTTAATTCAACGCCGATAAACAACCCTTTACCGCGAACTTCCTTAATAGTAGGATTATCAATGAAACGAAGCTCATCAAGCATATGTTGACCTAGTTCTAATGAACGTTCAGCTAGTTTTTCTTCTTCTAATACTTCTAATGAAGCTAATGATACAGCACTCGCAACAGGGTTACCACCGAATGTTGACCCGTGAGAACCTGGGTTGAAAACACCTAAAATATCTTCGTTTGCAACAACACATGAAATAGGGAACACCCCGCCTCCAAGTGCTTTACCTAAAATTAATACATCTGGTTCAACATTCTCCCAATCACAAGCAAACATTTTACCTGTACGAGCTAGACCAGCCTGAATTTCGTCAGCCATATATAATACGTTATTTTCCTTACACACGTCATACGCTTCTTTTAAGAACCCTTCAGGTGGCATAACGATACCAGCTTCACCTTGGATCGGCTCAAAAATGAATGCGGCCGTGTTTTCAGTGATCGCATCGCGTAAAGCGTCAACATCACCGTAAGGGACAATTTTGATTCCTGGTAGTAACGGTCCAAAACCACGTTGATATTCAGCCTCAGATGATAATGATACCGCTGACATTGTACGGCCATGAAAGTTTCCTGTACAAGCGATAATTTCAGCTTTGTCTTCAGTAACACCTTTTACGTCATATGCCCAACGGCGAGCTGCTTTAATAGCCGTTTCAACAGCTTCAGCCCCTGTATTCATGGGTAGCGCCATTTCTTTGTTCGTCATCTTACAAATCTTTTCATACCATGGACCTA
The DNA here is from genome assembly GCF_000269905.1 of Alkalibacillus haloalkaliphilus C5. Taxonomy (GTDB): domain Bacteria; phylum Bacillota; class Bacilli; order Bacillales; family Alkalibacillaceae; genus Alkalibacillus; species Alkalibacillus haloalkaliphilus_A. The sequence goes on along the minus strand of NZ_AKIF01000016.1, from coordinate 21,177 downwards.
ATTGATCATTGTGGAATGCACGGGATGTTAATGTTACGCGGTCAGCTTGTTCTTTAAGTGCATTAATGATTTTAGGATGGCGGTGCCCTTGGTTAACCGCAGAATATGCACTTAACATATCCATATAACGATTGCCTTCAGGGTCTTCAACCCAAACACCTTCAGCTTTTGATACAACAATTGGCAATGGCTTATAGTTGTTTGCGCCAAAATGTTCTGTTTGATTAATAATTTGTTCGGTATTACGAGTCATAAAATCCCTCCTGAGAAAGTTAGTGCCCGCTTATGTAACGGTTAGGGGCTTTTTGTTAAAATAACCGAATAACCTTAGTGGTTAAAATTTCTAACACTATTAGTTATTATAACTGTTTGTATGGATTGTTTCAAAGTTGTCAACAATTTTATCGCATACGTTTTAAAAACGTGATAGGATAGACATAAAAGGAGGTATGTACTATGGACCATCAACAAATGGCACTTATACATATTTTTTCATGGAGTGCAGCAATTATTCTGTTTGTAATTGCTTATGTCATGATTAAGCAAAATAAACAAGAGAAACCGATAAAAATTTTACAAATGACTTTACGTTTATTTTATGTTCTTGTTATTGCTACAGGGGCTGACTTATTCTTCCGTTTTTACTTCGGTGTACAAAGTGAGTATTTCGCTGAATCGATTATTAAATTAATCGCCGGGGTATGGGTTATTGCCGCAATGGAAATGACTTTGGCAAAAGCTAAAAAAGGTAAAAGAGAATTCGCTGGCTGGTTACAGCTTGCTTTTGCATTAACTATTGCATTAGCATTAGGCTTCGGTCGCTTGCCATTCGGCTTTTTACCTTAAGAGGAGTCCCTGTTAAAAGGGGCTTTTCTATTTTAAACAGTACTTTAAAGCGAGGTAACAGCGATGAGACGATTAACCGTTTTATTAGTTTCACTCGTTGCACTCATGCTTGTCTTCCCAATAGTCGGACAAGCTGAACAGGGCGATGAGCGAAACAGTTATTATTATATTTTGATCGATCGCTTTCAAAATTCTAATAGCATAACAGAAGAAGGAGTAGACCGTAATGACCCTTTTGGTTTTCATGGCGGTGACATTGTCGGTATAACTGATCGAATCAGTCATATTGAGGATGATTTAGGTATTTCTCATGTTGTGCTATCACCAGTTTTTGCAAGTGAGGATTACACAGGTCAAACTGTTTTGGACTACGAACAAATCCAACAAACTTTCGGCTCAGTTGAAGATGCAATTGAGACAGTAGACATGTTTAATGAAGCAGGGATTGAGGTTATACTACACTTCCCAATGGAACAAGTGAGTGAAAACAGTCCATTAATGGAAGAAGAGTGGGTAACTGAAGAAGGAACAATTCAGTTGGAAGATGAAGCAGCACAAGCTTACATGTTAGAGCAAATGACAGAGTGGCAAAAAATGTTAGGTACATCTGGTTTCTATATTTCAAATGCTGATCCATTACCGGTTGATTATGTCGACACTCTAACAAATGAGCTGTCGGATCAATTTTGGATTAGCGAGTTAGCTGATTTCAATGAAAGTAACGTTGAATCTATATTAGATGCAGGATTTGATCGTGTGCTTCATGGTGAGTTTCGTGAAGACGCACGTGAATTGTTTAAAACGATCGAAGTAGATTATGATTCAATATTGAATGATCCATATTTAGATGACGAACGTGTTGTCCATTACATGGATCACTACACGACAGATCGCTTTACAAGAGCTATGGAAGAAAGTGGTCTTCATCCAATCACACGGTGGAAAATGGCATTAACTTATTTATATATGACGCCGAATGAACCATGGTTATTCCAAGGTACAGAGGTTCCATCTGATGGGTTAGTTGAGGATAATAGCCACCATGCGATGGTCAACTTTTTAAGTGGTGATGAACAATTAATTCGCCATATTGAGAAGTTAGAAAGCTTTAACGGCCATTTTCCTGAAGTAAGTCATGGTGACATGAATGTTTTACATGACGACGATTATTTCTTAGTATTTGAACGTGAACATGAGGGAAATCGTGTGCTTGTAGCAATTAATAACAGCCCGGAATTTCAATATACAGAAATTGACCATTTACCAACGGATATGGAAATGCGCGGGTTAATTGAAGATGATTTGATTCGTGAAAATGAAGACGGCACGTACACAGTTTCATTAGAACGCGAATCGTCTAACGTCTTTAATGTACAGCCGAACCAAGGCATTTATTGGCCACTAACGTTGCTTTTCTTCGGTGTTTTAGGAGCATTTATCGTATTTGCGATTATCATGTATCGTAAAAACAGAAGAGAAGATCGAACGAAACAAGATCAAAATAGTAAAGAGTAAAGCAGAGGATTACGCCTCTGCTTTATTTTTGCTTATAAGCTCATCCAATCGTAATACCCTAACCAGTCTAATAAGAAGGCTAAGACGATTACCGTGATTGTACCGGTTATAAATAAAGAGATGATAAACTTAATCTTTTTAACTTGGATCCACACAATGAACATAAGAATAAGTACAAATATAATTCCAATCATGACCGCTGAAGAGAAACTTGTTGGTGTAATAAAGTCAATCCAATTAACCGAGTCCATAATATCCTCCTTAAAATAATCTATTAAACTGATTATAATATATATTTCATAGAAAGAATATTATGAAGAGAATAAATAAAATACCCAGATGATTGGTTAACACATTAATCATCTGGGTATATTTAAGATATAGAGTTATTGCTGGACATCATCTAAAAAGAAGAGTGCAATCGTACCTGGTCCAGCATGAGCACCAATGGCTGAGCCGATTTGGTGAATGATGACGTCTTGTGGACTGTATACCTCTTTAAGTTTATCTGCTAGTTTTTGAGCCGTTTCTTCATCATCACCATGCGTAATGGCAATCGTCTGTTGATCTAATGAGTTACCGCGCTCACCAGCTAAATCAACCATGCGGCCGATTACTTTTTTAGAGCCTCTTACTTTCTCAAGAGGTACTAGTTTACCATCTTCAACATGAAGAAGTGGTTTAATTTTTAACATACCGCCAACAAAGGCTTGAGCTTTACTAACGCGTCCACCACGCTGTAAGTATTCTAAGTCATCTACGGTGAAAACATGAACCATATGATTCACGTAAAAATTCGCTGTGTCTAGGATGTCCTGAACGCTTCCGCCATTTGCGATTGCTTCTGCAGTATGATAGGCTACTAGGCCGTGTCCCATCGATGCAGCGCGTGTATCAATGATGTAGATCTCTGCACTTTCGTTGTCATCTTCTATTTGTTGTTTAGCAATCATTGCACTTTGATAAGTACCGGATAATTCTGATGAAAATGCTAGATAAATGACAGGTCTACCTTCATCAGTATACTGTTTGAATACGTCATAAAACGTATCAGGTGTTGCTTGCGCTGTTTTAGGTGCAGAACCTTCACGCATAGCGTCATATACTTTCTGTGAGTCAATGGTGTCGCGATCATAATAATCTTGTCCATCTAAATGGACAATTAACGAGACGATGTCAATGTCGTGTTGTTCTAAAATGTCTTTAGGTAAATCTGAACCTGAATCAACAATTAATTTTACGCTCATGGATTTCCTCCTAGATATTTCTTTCAATCACTATTATACTTTAGTTTAATAGGACAAATTGCATACGTCAATGCTAGACAGGAGGCTATTATGTTTATATTTGAAGCAAAACGATTTGTAATCGTTATTATCGGCGCATTTTTTAATGCAATCTCACTTAACTTCTTTTTAGAGCATGCTAACGTATTCGCTAGTGGCTTTACAGGAGTTGCCCAAATATCTGCGAGTATATCTCAAGATTTTTTTAATATAGATATTAGTACAGGTATTCTATTATTCTTACTTAACATTCCCGTAGTCATATTAGGTTGGCTTAAAGTTGGAAAAGGGTTTACGATTTATAGTATTATTTCGGTATTATTTATGACTTTATTTCTTGAAACAATCCCAATAAGAGTTATTGCTGATGACGACATCCTGTTAAATGCTGTGTTCGGTGGCTTGTTTGGTGGAATTGGTGTTGGTATGACATTAAAATGGGGTGCATCAACAGGTGGTATGGACATTATCGCGATGGTTCTATCACGATTAAAAGACCGTCCAATCGGTGTTTACTTCCTGTCGCTGAATGGTGCGATTATAATCGCTGCTGGACTAGTATATGATGCTGAAAAAGCTTTATATACATTAGTTACGTTATATGTCACAACACGTGTGATCGACGCGATTCATACTCGACACAGTAAGTTAACAGCCATGATTGTAACGGCAAAAGGTCAAGAAGTAACAAAAGCGATCCATTCGAATATGGTTCGAGGGATTACGCGTGTACCAGCTAAAGGTGCTTTTACTGATGAAGACCGTGAAATGCTTGTCATAGTTGTAACACGTTATGAACTATATGATTTAGAAAATATCGTCAAAGAAGCTGATCCTAATTCATTTACTAATATTGTTCAAACGACTGGTATATTTGGCTTCTTTAGAAAAGAAGACGAAAAAGTGTAACGGTAAAATTTTGCATACGTCTAATAGAGTACAAAAATAAGTACGCGAGGTGTTCGTATGAAAAAAATCGTATTTTACTTGATGGTTTTATTATTAAGTATAGCTTTAATTGGCTGTGGAACTGGTGGACAAGATACAAAACCTGATGAAGGTGAAAATAATACAGGAGAACAGCCAAATGATGATAAAGAAGAAAGTAAAGAAGAATTAACAGGAGTGGATGCTTTGTTGGATCAACTAAGGTTTGATGTCGATGTTCAACCAGGTGAAGACAATGTTAAGTTTAATATGAAGCTGACTCATGAAGGAGATGAAGATTTAACGTTATCATTTTCGTCTGGTCAAAAGTTTGAAATCGTCGTAACAGATCCAAATGGTGAAGAGGTTTATCGTTTTTCAGAGGGAATGATGTTTACCCAAGCCATTGAAACGAGTGAGTTGTCTCCAGGAGATGAGTTGGATTTCCAAGATTCTTGGGACTATACGAAAGATGGAGTGAAAGTTGATTCAGGAGAATATGAAGCAACAATTGAGTTAATGGTGTATGAAGTTAATGGTGAGGAAATTCAAGAACATCCGTTTAAAGAAGACGTAACGTTTGAAGTGCCATAAGAGGTATAATTCAGCGACGGCAAAATATCGTTGCAGTTCGCCGAATTATTTAGAATTTCGCCGGAAAATTCATGTGAATCGCCGGAATAATTGAATTTTCGCCGAAAAATCAAAAAAAGCGCTGAATGATGATGTGAAAATAAAAGTTCCAGCTGATTAGCTGGAACTTTTATTAATAACCGTAGCCTTCGATTACTTTCTCCACTTTAGGAGATAATTCTTCCCATTGAGCGTCAAAAGTTTTATTAACGGTAATGAAGTTGTAGTAACCGAATACGTTATCGACACCGTCTAATTCCATTAAGTCATTTAAGATGTTGTGTTCGCTTGTCTCACCTTGCATGACAGAGATGCTATCATCACCTTCAAAAATGACACTGTCTACTGTGAATTTCATTGCATTTGGATTTGGTGTTGGTTCTGCAATTACAGCCATCGTGAATCCCTCCCTGAATTTCTCTCTTATATCTTAGCATGAAATAAGTCAGTACAAAAGAAAAGTCATTTAGAAAATGGTATGATAAATAGTGGAGAGGGGGATTAGATGCGTTATTTATACATAGCAATTGTTGTTGGGTTAATTGCCTCCACAGCGATCAGCTTATATTTGTACGTGATCGAGGCTTTTACAGGTAAGCAATTATTTACTTTATTATTAAACATTGATTTCATCTATACACCGAGTGAAGCAGTTCCAGACAATTTTTATCTTGCTTTTGAATACGCTTTACATGTGCTAGTGGCTACATTGATTGTTTGTGTTTATTTATACTTAATCACGAAAAAAAATAAGATATGGGAACGTCGCATGGAAGTGGCAGCTTTATTGTCGTTTATCGCTTTTTTAACTTACTTTCCGTTAACAATTTTAGCAAAAACGACGACACCCGCACCTGCAGATATCGTCGCTATTTTTGACTGGTTTATCGCTCATGTTATTTTCTTTTTTAACTTGTATTACATTACAGAGTGGTTGTTTAAAAAGACGACAAAACAGACCACTTAAACGTTCGTTAATTGATCAACATTTTTATATTCGAAAAAACCGTCTAAAAGTTTCTGGCTAATGGGTCCTGGTTGTCCATTAGCTATTTTTTGTCCTTCGATATCTACAACCGGTGTTACTTCAGCTGATGTTGATGTAATGAATACTTCGTCAGCTTCTTTTAAATCTGCTAAGCTAAACACAGTTTCCTCATACGGAATGTTTAACTGATTAGCTAAGTGGAAAATGTAACGACGTGTAATCCCGTTTAAAATTAAATTGTCTGCAGGATGCGTATATAGCTTACCGTCTTTAACAATAAATACGTTTGTTGAAGAACCTTCTGTAACATGGTCTTCATTACGGAAAAAAATCGCCTCATTAGCATTCGCGTTATGTGCTTTTTGTTTTGTCATGACATTACCTAATAGGTTTAAACTTTTAATGTCACAACGCAACCAACGAAAATCTTTTTGTAAAATCGTTGTGATGCCTTGCGCTTGTGATTTTAGTGGTCGTGATAATTGTAATGGGTAAGCAAATAAGACTGGTTGTGCACCTTCTGGATAAGGGTGGTTACGTGGTGCTACACCACGAGTGATTTGTAAGTATATACCGCCGTCATCGATGCTATTCTTATCAATTAACTGCTGAAGTAATTGGCTTAACCTTTGTTCGTTAACGTCATAATCAATTTCTACTTCATTTAAGCTATATTGCAGACGATCTAAATGGTCTTGTAATAAAAATGCTTCACCATCATATACACGGACAACTTCATAAACTCCATCACCAAATTGGTGTCCACGATCTTCCATATCAATTGTTGCTTCATTCCGTTCAATAAATTCGTTATTTTTTAGTACGATCATCTACTTCATCTCCTATCATGACTTTCATGTTATTCATTATGTTAGTTGAAAAAGCTTAATATGTAAATATTGAAAAAGTCTTAAATATTAATAGAAGTATTTTAAAATAATAATAAAAAAAGCACCGATTTGGGACAAATCGATGCTTTGTAGTGTTTATACAATTCTTTTACGAATATAAGTACTTGCGTAGTCAATGACTGTAACGACGATGATGATGACGAGCAAAATCATCCCCATATCGTTCCAGTTACGTCCACTTTGTGCGAAAAATATCATCGTACCAATACCACCAGCACCGACGTAACCTAAAATAGTAGAAGCACGTACGTCAATTTCGAAGCGGTAAATAGCATATGATAAAAATTCAGGAATAACCTGCGGAATAATACCATGGAACATAATTTGAATCTTATTTGCTCCATTAGCTTGCATGGCTTCAACAACATTCATATCAATTGATTCAAGAACTTCAGCATAAAGTTTACCTAACATACCTGTTGAGCCGATCGCAATGGCTAAAATACCAGCGAATGGTGTAGGTCCTACGGCTACAACAAATAGAATAGCTAAAATAATCTCTGGAAATGCACGAACACCACTTAGTATCCATTTACCAAAGGTAGCTAATATACGACTGTTAGACATATTAAACGCAGCTAAGAAGCCTAAAGGAACAGCAATAATGGCAGCCGCTAATGAACCAACGTAAGCAATAAATATCGTTTCAATCATCATTTCAATGACTTCAGGCGCTCGTTCCCAATTTGGACTAAATAGTTGAGGGATGACACGGTCAAAGTTAGATGTAAAGCGCTCTATTACGCGTCCGAAATCAATATTGATTGAAGCAAAAGTCCACACATAAAGTGCAATGACTGCTATAGCAATAGCGATGTTACGAATGATTTGTTTTGTTGATCTTGGTTTTTTTGGAGGTAATTGTTGACTCATTATATAATCGCCTCCCTTATCTTACCGCTGATGTATTCAATGAGAATTACTACAGCGAAAATAACGATGATGATTGTCATAACCGCACCATAGTTGTTGAAACTGAACTGGTTCATAAGTAGCTGACCGATACCACCAGCACCAACTAAACCAATTACGACAGATGCTCTAATGTTAATCTCAAAAACGTACAACGAGAATGATGTAAACTGCGGCAAGACTTGTGGAACGACACCATAAGCAATAGCTTGTATAGTGTTAGCTCCAGAAGCACGCATCGCTTCTACTGGATGCATGTCCACTGATTCAATAGTCTCACTAATTAATTTTGCAAGAATACCTAGTGAGAAAATAAATAGAGCGACAATACCACCGAATACGCCAATACCGAATAAACCAACGAAAATAACAGCTAATACAACGTCTGGAATTGTACGTAAAATGTTCATAATAAGACGTGTCGTGTTATAGATGAACCAATTCGTTGTAATATTATTAGCAGCTAATAAGCTAACAGGGATTACAACTAATGTTGAAAAGGTAGAGGCGATGATTGCCATATGGATTGTTTCAAACAATGTATTCATGGCAGGCCCTAAAACACCCATGTTTAACGGGAACAATTTATCAGTAATTTGGGTCATATTGCTAAATCCCCAAATTAACGCGTTTAAATCGACACCTGTACGCCAAGAGCTAAAAAGTAAAAAGATGATAATAACAAAGAAGATCACTGTAATCTTTGCTTTTACTCGCCAAGGTGAAAGAAGAGGTGCATAGTTGTCCTCATTTATGGTCGGTTTAGACATTTTGTTCGACATCTTCTTCTACACCTCCGCGTAAATCATCTTCACGGATTGAACGACCATAGATTTCTTCAAACGTCTCTTCAGTTACTTCTGAAACTGGACCATCAAATACAACTTCACCAGCTCTCATACCGATAATACGGTCAGCATATTCCATCGCCATATCAATGAAGTGTAAGTTAACGATGGTTGTAATACCATCTTCTTTGTTGATCTTGCGTAAATATTGCATCACTTGGTGAGAAGTAGGTGGGTCAAGTGATGCGACAGGTTCGTCTGCTAATATATATTTAGGCTTTTGAGTCAGGACACGTGCGATACTAACACGTTGTTGTTGACCACCACTAAGCTCATCTGCACGATTATAAAGTTTTTCATCAATATTGACTCGTTTTAAACTTTCATAAGCTAATGCTTTATCGTCTTTACTAAAAAGGTTGAAGACAGATCGTATTGTTCCAGTATGACCTAAACGGCCAGCTAATACATTTTTGATTACATTATTACGTTTAACTAAGTTGTAACTTTGGAAAATCATCCCGACTTTTGTGCGCAACTTACGTAGGCCACGACCTTTGTAATCTAAAATGTTGTCATCATCAACATGTAACTCTCCTTCTGTAGGAGTGACAAGCCGGTTAATACTACGAATGAAAGTTGATTTTCCAGCACCTGATAAACCAACAATAACAACAAATTCACCGTCTTCAATTTTTAGGTTGACATCTTTTAAACCTTGATGTCCGTTCGGATAAACTAATGACAAATCTTTAAATTCAATCACAATTTTCACCTCATGCCTGTAAGTTTATGCAAGTATTATATAGTTATAGATTAATTAAATCAATTTTCCAAATCAGATTTTTCTAAAAAGTTTTATATAGCCTAAAAGGGAGGATTTCTCCTCCCTTTTAAGGTCTAAATTGATAATTTTAAAGTCTATTAGTCTAATGAAACTTCATCTCTAAAGCGGTCGTATGTTTCAGCTACAACATCATATTCAGAGTGTTCAGCTACATCAATCGCATCCCAAGTATAAACATCGTTCATAATTTGAATCATGTCATCATCTTCATTGAAAGATAGGAATGCTTCACGAATCTCGTCAACTAAGTCATCATCTAGTTCATTGATTACAGAGATTGTATCGTTTGGAATATCATCAGTGTAGTCAATGACTTTTAATTCATCGAAAATGTCAGGATAATCTTCTTCTAAGTTATCACGAACATCATCAAATGTAGTTGCTACATCAGCATCGCCATCATAAACTGCAATTGCTGCTGTGTCGTGTCCACCTACTGAAACTGTGTCGCCAAACCAGTTATTTGTTAGATCACTTTGACTTTCAATGTCAAATTTGTCCATTAGTTGAGAAGCTGGGAATAAGAAACCTGAAGTTGACGTTGCATCAGCGTATGCCCAAGTCTTACCTTCTAAATCTTCTAAAGTTTCAATGCCAGAATCTTCACGTACTAAGTACTGAGCTTGATAAGTAGAATCACCATGTCTAATAGACTTTAAGATTACTTCTACATCATACTCTTCATTCGCAATTACATATCCGAATGCTGGAATGAAACCGATATGTACTTGCTGTGACCCCATTGATTCAACTAGACTGTTGTAATTCGTCATTGTGCGTGCTTCAACGTCTTTTCCTAGAATCTCTGCTAACTCATCAGCTAGAGGTTCTACTGTTTCTGCAATTGTGTCAGAATCTTGAGATGGCACAAAGCCCATGACTAACTCATCTGGATTACCTTCATCCCCTGTTGTACCACATGCTGCGAGCAACATCATAAGTGCTACAGTTGCAAATGTTAGAAACTTTTTCAAAACTGTCTCCCCCTTGAATATATAGATTATTTTGAAACACTTTAATTATAAATAATCTGTGACATTAGTACAACATAATTTTAAAATTATGTTGTAAATTTACGAATTCTTAACAAAAAAAGTGACACAAGTCGAATTGTGTCACTTTTTAGGGTGTTGAATTACTTATATTCATTTAACTCGTTCTCTAATTGTTGTAATTCCTGTTCTTCTTCGGGTGAACATGATTGGTATGCTGACTGGATACATTGCTGGATTGCTTTAACTTCTTGTTCATCTGCTTGGGCTTGTCCGTTTGGCTGTCTATCTCTTCCAGAAAGGTTTTGCATTGCTTGCCTAGCTTGGTTTAAAAACTTATTTTCCATTAAAATCCTCCTCGGTTGTACATGTTCTGTTCCCTACGTTTACGATCTTGATCTGTAAATGCACGACGACCTGTTTTCGATTGAGGATTCACATTAGTATTACGCTGCTGTTGCTTCTTCTGACGCATGAAGCTCCTCCTTTAATGGAAATGAAGTATAAGGCTTACATTACGGTCTCGTTTAGCTTTAGGATCCTAAGTTCAACGATTGATGAAATCAGCGTTAGTTGAACACGAATGATCGCGTTCAAGAATAGTGTGTGTCAATTAGAGCAAAATATAATTGGTTATATTTACGTTTATAAATTAAAAAAAGACCGCTAATTTAGCGGTCGAATCAGTTTAAACCTTTTTAGTTAGGACACTTTTAGGTAAGCTTAAATATTCTTCTAAAAATTGTGCAACACCATCATCGTGGTTTGTTGTTGTAATTTCGTTAGCCATTGACTTTAATTCGTCAATACCATTCCCCATAGCGACTCCGACACCAGCATAGTCAATCATTTCGAAATCGTTATCTTCATCACCAAATGCAATAATACGATCCTTTGAAATGCCATATTCTTGAGCGATCTTTTGAACACCAACAGCTTTGTGCATATTAGATCGAATCACTTCAATCACATGGAAAGGTGCACCCCATTTACGATGGTCAACGACTGTTGCATGGCGGTCTGTTAGAGTTTGACGAATTTGATCTACACGATCATCGAATGGGTGAATTAATACTGATGAAGGATCTTGTGCTAAGTTCTCTTGAATTTTTCCGAATGTAGCTGGTTGTTCAAGTCCTGCTTGGAAAAAATGCGTAATGTCATGTTGGTTGTCATACTCAATGTATACTTCATCCATAATTTCAGCTAAAATGTTTTGAACACCAACGTTATAACACGTTTCAACAATATCATAAGCTACATCTTTCGGAAGTGGTGAGTGCATATGATCCCAATTCGCTTGTTTCGGGTGGTGAATTAAAGCACCATTCATATTGACAATTGGTGTATCTAATGCCATTTGATGATAAAACTGTTTACTAACACGATAAGGACGCCCCGTTGCAATTGCTACAATATGCCCTTCTTTTTTCGCTGCTTCAATCGTTTTTAACGTACGTTCAGAAATTACTTTATGATCATTTAGTAAAGTACCATCTAAATCTAACGCAATTAAATGCTGTTGTTTCATGGTTTCACCTCATTACCCTTTTTATATCTAATTAAATTATAATAACATATTTTTCTTGAAATGTCATGGTTCTTTTGCTTGCAAATGACTAACATTTGTTAAGGATAAATATATGATTTATTATAGTAATAAAGTGAAAAGGGAGGGCGTTTAAATGGGGATTGTTATAGATCGTCAACTTGTTGATGATATTCCAATATTAATGATTCATGAACAAGATAAGCAAGCAGCACCACTACCAGTAGTTATTTATTTTCACGGGTTTACGAGTGCTAAGGAACAAAATTTGCCAATCGCTTATATGTTAGCTGAACAAGGTTATCGTGTCATTCTTCCTGAAGCTGTTCATCATGGTGAAAGAAGAGGGGATAAAACTGATAATGAAATTCAGTTTGCCTTCTGGAAAATTGTACAGCACAACTTAGTTGATCTGCATAAACTAATGAACTGGTTAACGCGAGGTGGTTTGTTAGAAGCTGGACGGTTAGGAGTTGCTGGAACGAGTATGGGCGGAATTACAACCGCAGCTGCGCTAACACAGTTTGAGCAAGTAAAAGTAGCAGGTCTTATGATGGGGTCAGCTAAGCTTCAATATATGGCTCATTATTTACTGAAAGGTATTGAGCAACAAGGGATTGAGTTACCATACACAAATGACGAAATTGCAGCACAAGTTGATGAGCTAGGTAAAATCGACCTATCTCAACAAATAGAAGTCATTAATGGGCGTCCAGTTTTAATTTGGCACGGTGAAGAAGATCGTGTTGTGCCTTTTGACCATGCTGTTGATTTTTATGAACAGTTGGAGCAAAACGGTGAAAACGTAAAGTTTGTCAGCGAAAAAGGTCGTGACCATAAAGTAAGCCGCGAAGGTATGATTGAATTAACAAATTGGATGAAAACTTATTTATAATTCGTTTATTTTACTTTAAAATTAAGTGTAATCATGTTTATAATAAAGTAAGAACGTTTGAAGGAGGACTATGCATGGATCAGGCATTAGAAGAGAATCTGTGGGGTGCTGTTGAGAATGTTATTGACCCTGAGCTAGGGATTGATATTGTGAACTTAGGGCTTGTTTATAATATCGATTTAGATGATGAAGGCTTAGCAACAGTAACAATGACATTAACAGCGATGGGTTGTCCACTTGCGGCAACAATTGAATCAGATGTAAAAAATGCACTTTCAGATATACCTGAAGTTAATGATGTTGAAGTTAATATCGTATGGAATCCACCATGGACGAAAGATCGTATGTCTCGTTATGCTAAAATTGCACTTGGTATTCCAGACTAAAACTAAAAAAACCGACTGTGAACTTACCACAGTCGGTTTTTTGTTTATTTATAAGAAAATAACAACTAAGGCTCCTACTGCCATACAATAATAAGCGAAGTATTTCAATTTGCCGGCTGTCATGACATTGATAAAAAGTAATAACGCGAAGTATGATGCAACAATTGTTGCAACAAGTGCAATTAGGTACAAGACGAACTGATTGGATAATTCAGGTGTACTTAAGACGTCACTGACTGCAAAAATCATCGTTCCTATGCTGACTGGTATATACATTAAGAAAGAAAACTTTAAAGCACTACGTCTATTAAAGCCGATTAACATAGCAGCTACAATCGTTGCACCAGATCGACTAATACCGGGAATCAGTGCAAGCGATTGGGCAAAACCAACGATTACAGCATCAGTTAATGTAATCTCTGCATCTCCTTTATACCCTTTCAAATTTCGAATAATCCATAATGCGATCGCTGTTAAAATTAAAGTTACTCCAACAATCTTTACATGTTCGGAAATTCCACTAATCGTATCGTTAAACAAGACTCCTATAACTCCAGCTGGGATTGTAGCGATAAATAATAAGAATAAGTAATAAAAATCTTGCTGTGTATTTTCCTCTCGCTTGATTAAGTAATGGCTACTGTTAATCATAAGCTGCCAAATGTCTTTTCGGTAAATAATAACTACAGCAATCAGTGAACCAAAGTTAATAAAGGCTTCAAAAGTAATACCTGGGTCGTTCATGTCTAATAGCTCTCGCAAAATCACTAAATGGCCACTTGAGGAAACGGGTATTGGCTCAGTAAAACCTTGAAATAATCCTAAAAATAAATACCTTAACACTTCAACTAACTCATTCATATACATTGGTCCCTCCTTAAACCTCCTAAAACTATGCACATGTACTGGGCTATTTGAATACATTGTACTTAGAAAGGGGAGGTTACATTGGTACATCATTCTAAAGAACACAAACTTGACTTGTGTCAAAACCACCTTAAACAACATGTTTTAGTTGAAACGACAACAGGCGATCAAATTGAAGGTTATGTCATTGAAGTGGATGATGAGCATGTCCATTTAGTTGTACCGTCGCAACAAATTCCTCATCTACCTGTTCGTGCTTATGGCGGCTACGGTCCTTATGGAGGTTATTACGGTGGTGGGTATGGCTCGCACTATGGCTATCCACCATATGAATATGGCCTTAGTCGTTTAATTATTCCTTTAACTTTTGTTGCAGCACTAAGTTTACTGCCTTGGTAGGTGAAGAAACGAGGTTGACTTACCCTTATAGGAAGTCAACCTCGTTTGCTATTCGTTAGGTTTGTCTTTAAGTACGACTTCACTTAAGAATACCGCGACTAAAGTGAATGTAACCGCGATTGCAACAGTACCTGTAAGATCAAATGAATATCCAGCCATGCTACTGATTACATATACAATCATTGCACTAAGTAAAAAGCTCCAAATAGCTGTCCAAATTAAACGCATATTTTTCACCTCATTTATCTATACATTCCATACTATAGTTTATCAAAGCTCTATTGAAAAATAAATATAAAAATTTTGGCGAATGTGTCAAACATTTAAGGAGAGTTTTTATGAGAGTTTTTGTATACCCTTGTTTTGATCAATTTGGGTACCAACTCGTAAATTATTATTTGAACAGCGGGGTTGAAGTGGTGGGTTCTGGTTCCCTTGAGACTGAAGATGAAATGTTTTATTTTGCGATGGTAGGACGCAATTCCAACTTCAATTTTGTTGAAGGAGAAGAAGTTGAACAGAGAGAGCCTTTTGACCAGGCATTCTTAATCGGGGAAGATTTTAATGTTAATGCTAAGCAAATATTTAAGATAGCGACTAATAAAAATAAAAATTCAGACATTTAATTTCTTGCTATTTTGATGGATTGCCACCACAATAGTTATTAAAAGATGAATTATACGTATCGGGGTGTGCAAGATTGTATAAGTGGCTATTTTTAATAATGATCACACCAATGATTTTATCAAGTTGTGGTTACTTTAATAGTGGACAACTTAATAATGTTGGGCTTTTATTAGAAGGTACAATTCACGATGAAACGTGGGGACGTGGAGCATACTTAGGTAGTTTAAATATAAAAGAAGAGCAAAATGTTAGTGCCTTATTGCGTGAGAATATCGATAATTATCGTGAAGCGGAAGAAGCCGTTCAAGACTTTGCTAGTCAAGGTGTGAATTTAGTGTTTGGACATGGTGTGAATTTTGGTCGAATGTTTGAACAGATGAATGAGTATCATCCTGATATTCAATTCGTTTATTTTAATGGTCAAACTTTTGATCGTAATATTACGAGTGTGAATTTTGATGGCTATCATATGGGTTTCTTCTCTGGGATGTTGGCAGCAGAAATGACTGAAACGAATCAGATAGGTGTCATCTCAGCTTATCATCATCAAGGTGAAGTGCAAGGTTTTTATGAAGGAATTCAAGCAGTCGATCCCACGATTAATACGACTATTAATTCTGTCAATAGCTGGCATGACCAGCAACGAGCGATGATGGTTTTTGATCAAATGTTGGATCAAAATATAGATGTTATTTATCCGGCAGGTGACGGTTTTAATGTGCCGGTTATTCGAGCAGCTGAGCAACATGACATCTATGCAGTTGGTTATATTCATGATCAATATGATGTAGCACCTGAAACAGTTATAACTAGCACAGTTCAAGAGGTTGAAGGTTTGTATTTGGAAATTGCACAAATGTATAATGAAGGTACACTACCTTCAGGTATTATGAACATTTCCTTTGATCAGGATTATATTTACTTAGGTGAATATGGTGATGATGTTCCAATCCATTTAGCGGCACATATTGACGAGATGATTGAACAGTATATAGAGACTGGAAGATTACCACAATAATATTTTTCGCCATTTAGAAGAAAGTTATCTTTTAAATGGATTTAATTTTTGGTAAAATTAGAACCAGGTCATAATATATGATTATATAAGTTAATCGTTAGGAGATGACAGAATGAAAGCAGGTTTAATTGGTACTGGACATTATGTACCAGAAAATGTTGTTACAAATCATGATTTAGAGAAGATTGTGGATACATCGGATGAGTGGATTCGTACAAGGACTGGTATAGAGGAAAGAAGAATTGCCTCTGATGATATGAATACATCTGATATGGCATATGAAGCAGCACGCGATGCGTTAAATGAGGCGGATTTAAAAGCAGAAGAACTTGATATGATTTTAGTTGCTACGGTAACGTCTGATATGGGATTCCCATCAGTAGCATGTCAATTACAAGAGCGTTTAGGCGCAAGACAAGTAGCTGCAATGGATATTAGTGCGGCTTGTTCTGGTTTTATTTACGGCATTGTTACTGCAAAGCAGTTCATTGAAGCTGGAGTTCACCAGAATATTTTAGTCGTTGGAGTGGAAAAACTATCTAAAATTACGGATTGGTCTGATCGAAACACTGCGGTATTGTTTGGTGATGGTGCCGGAGCAGCTGTGGTATCTAATGTTTCTGAAGGTAAAGGAATTTTGTCACATGAGTTAGGTTCAGACGGCACAGGAATCCCTTACTTGCATCAGACAGATGAGGACCACATTTATATGAATGGCCGCGAAGTGTTCAAATTTGCTGTTCGTCAAATGGGTGAATCGTCGCTTAATGTCGTTCACCAAGCAGGTTTAACGAAAGATGATGTTAATTACTTGATTCCGCATCAGGCGAATATTCGAATTATGGAAGCAGCGAGAGAGAAATTAGAAATACCGGTAGAGAAAATGTCAAAATCGGTTGACCGATATGGTAATACGTCAGCAGCATCAATCCCAATTGCATTGTCAGAAGATGTTAAAGCAGGTAGAATTAAAGAGGACGATGTCGTTGTGTTAGTCGGCTTTGGCGGTGGTCTAACTTGGGGTGCCGTTGCATTAAGATGGGGTAAATAAAAGGATGAAGGACTTTAGGAGGTTAAAAAAATGTCAAAAAGACGAGTGGTCGTAACAGGTGTTGGAGCTGTGTCTCCAGTTGGTAATGATGTTGAAACAATTTGGAACAATTTACTTGCAGGTCATGTTGGAATCGATACAGTAACTAAAGTAAATCCAGATGACTTCCCGGCGAAAATTGCAGCAGAACTTAAGGATTTTGATCCTTCATTATATATGGATAAACGTGAAGCGAAACGAATGGATTTATTTACACAGTATGCTGTAGCGGCATCTAAAATGGCGTTAGATGACGCTCAACTTGAAATTGATGAAGCACTAGCACCTAAAGCGGGTGTTTGGATCGGTTCTGGTATTGGTGGCATGTCAACGTATGAAGAGCAGTTTAGAAAGTTTATGGAAAAAGGGCAACGTCGTGTTAGTCCGTTTTTCGTACCGATGATGATTCCAGATATGGCTTCTGGTCAAGTTTCAATTATTTTTGGAGCAAAAGGAATTAACTCTTGTACGGTAACAGCATGTGCTTCAGGAACAAACTCTATTGGTGATGCGTACAAAGTAATCGAACGTGGCGATGCTGATGTTATGATTACTGGAGGTACTGAAGCACCAATTAATAATATGTCTTTTGCAGGCTTTTCTAGTGCGAAAGCTTTAACGACAAATGAAGACCCTAAAAAAGCAAGTCGTCCGTTTGATCAAGACCGTGACGGATTTGTTATGGGTGAAGGTGCAGGAATCGTCATTCTTGAGTCACTTGAATCAGCGCAAAAGCGTGGAGCGAAAATTTATGCTGAAGTTGTCGGTTATGGATCAACAGGTGATGCCCATCACATTACAGCTCCGGCACCAGAAGGCGAAGGAGCAGCTCGCGCAATGGAACAAGCGCTTGATGATGCAGAAATGACAGGTGAAGATATTCAATATATTAATGCACACGGTACGAGTACAGAATTAAATGACCCTTATGAAACAAACGCTGTTAAAACAGTCTTCAAAGATCATGCCTATAATTTGGCTATGAGCTCAACGAAATCAATGACAGGTCACTTATTAGGAGCTGCTGGTGGTTTAGAAGCAATTATTACGGTTTTATCAATAAAAAATAATATCATGCCACCGACAGTAAACTATGAAACACCTGATGAGGACTGCGATTTAGATTATGTGCCGAATGAAAAGCGTGAAGCAGAAATAACGGCTGCCATGTCGAACTCATTAGGTTTTGGTGGTCACAACGCTTCGTTAGTATTTAAAGAATATAAATAATAAAAAGGTTGAATCGGCTTATGCAGATTCAACCTTTTTTGTCGATAATTAGATTTACTTAGCTAGTGCTGTATCATCTAGCTCAAATCCTAATCCAGGTTTGTCACTCATGATCAGTTCACCGTGACCATTTGGCTTAACTGTTTCTTTTAAGACGAAATCACGACGTTCGTTTGTCCAAGCAGGAGGATCATATGGAAATTCAATATAAGGACAATCGCTTATAGCAACACTTAAATGTAAATTCGCTAATAATCCAATCCCATTACTCCACGTGTGAGGTGAGAAGATATGTCCGCTCCCTTGGACTAACTCTCCAATTTTCTTCACTTGAGTAATACCTCCAGCTAATGCGACATCTGGTTGATAAACATCAAGTGACCCATAGTCAGCCATTTCTCTGAAGTCATGCCATCTTCTGTTCATTTCCCCACCAGCTATTCTTATTGAAGTTAATTCTCTAAGCTTTGCCATTCCTTTAAAATCATGTGTGGGAAGAGGCTCTTCTAAGCAACAAGTAGATTTTACATGGGATTATACTGGTACGGGACTAGTAACTTATTTAGATGAAGAGCCTGTCTCGACAGCAGAAGAAGCATTTGAAGCAGTTCGTGAAATTGATGAGCAAAACGGAATTACTTGGATGAACCCGACAGAAGTTAATAATACGTATACATTAATGGTACGTCAATCATTCGCTGATTCTGATGGTGTTGAAAGCTTATCAGACTTAGCTGATTATGTTAATGCAGGTAATGAGCTTAACGTAGCGATTAATGATGAGTTCTCTGCACGTCCTGATAGTTACGGTGCCTTAGAAGAGCATTACGGTTTTGAGCTCCCATCAGCTGATGTTGAGTTAATGGATTTAGGTTTAACGTATGCTGCATTGAGAGATGAAGAAGTTGATGTTGCGATGGGCTTTAGCCACAGATAGTCGTATCGAACAGTTTGATTTAATGAACCTAGAAGACGACCAAGACTTCTTCCCAGACTATACTGCAGCAGTTGTTCGTACAGATGTACTAGAAGCTAATGAAGATTTAGCAGATTTAACTGAACCAATGGCTAACGCTTTAGATAGTGATACGATGATTGAATTGAACTATCAAGTGAATGTTGAAGAAAGAAGTGTACAAGAAGTAGCTAAAGAATTTTTGATTGAACAAGGTATTATTGAATAACAAAGTCTTTATTTTACACAGGTCTAACATTCGTTAGAACCTGTTTTTTTATGGTTATATATTAATGTTTAGTCTTACTGTCACATATATTGAATTAAGGAAAAGGACAAGTCACCAAAGGACAGGCATCAAAAATGGGAGATGCTAATGATGTGGCAGTTAATAATGTTTTTTATCGGTTTTGGATTTACGTGTGTTGGAGCAGTATCGATTATTGGTTACTTAAACTTCTTACCTGTCGGCATGGGATGGTATGATTTTGTGTTATTTATTTATAAAAGACCAGAGTGTTATTTGCTTCCACTCGGCTCTTTCATTATGATCTTGGCCATGTATAAAAACCCATTTAGTTCATAAATTAAGAATAAAAATATGTCACTTGGTGATAATGAACATAAACGGATTAACACTTAAAGTGAGGGATGTTAATGATGTACGTTCATGATATTTGGGTGAACTGGTTTGAAGGGGAGGAAAATGGTTATAACGTTTGCCATTTTCATGAGTGGCGTAAAAATGACTCAATTGAGCTGCTCGATCAAGTCCCAGTTGTTTATGTAACAAAGGAGCTTTTTAACTACATAGAAAATGATATGTCTGACTTACCGAAACCTTTGTTAGAAGCAGTTTATAAACGTGCATACTTAAAGAAACAACATAAGAGAATCTCACTAGAATATGCCTTTGTTGCAACAGATGGACACCAAGTGCTGGTCATCGACACATTAGGTTACGATATTCCGGTTAGAAAGAGTCGTGTCATTCCAAGGCAAGAACGATTAGTGCTAGATTTAATCACACACAAACGCCCATTAGACTTTTCTTATAAGCCGAGAAAAGGACAAAAAGATTATCACATTTTATCATTACAACCTGAATATATGATGGGCTTAACGAGAAAAGAGCGCCAGCTTAAGCATTTGCTCATGTTAATGCTTGATCAGTTAAAACAAAGCAAACGTATTGATGAATTACGTTATTGGCTTACTGAATGGCGACCAGAGATGTATCAAGAGATTCAACAAATGACTTTTGAAGAAGGGTTTGAGTTATTAATTAATGAAGCTTGTGAAGGATGGAGTATTCAACATGAAGAAATGTGTGAAAAAATGGCGAAAGGTCAACCATTTTTTGAACGCCTTTGGGAAATGGAACAACAGAAGAAAAATGTGTTGAAAAGGTGATGTAAATAGCCTGCGCAAAGGGATTGTGCAGGCTTTTTTATTTTCAAAAGAGAAATGGTATCCAAGAATATTGAATAGAAGGAATAATTACCGAATAGGGGGA
>NZ_AKIF01000015.1 GCF_000269905.1 Alkalibacillus haloalkaliphilus C5 | reverse complement strand
TTTGCTGTTAGCTCTACTGTTAGACTTTCGATTGTTTCTTTAAGCTGTTTTGCTTCATCTAATTCTTGTTGTTCTTTTTCTTGCTGTTTCTTCTGCTGTCCTTCTAATTGCTTTAAATTACCTTTACTCGCTTCGACGGCTAAGTTGTGCTTGAATAAATAGTTACGAGCGTAACCTTCATTTACATCTTTCACTTCGCCTTTTTTACCTTTACCTTTAACGTCACTAGTAAAAATTACTTTCATGATGGTTCTCCCCCTTGTAAATATTCGTCAATAATTTCGCGTAACTGCTCTTCTACTTGTTCAATCGTTGTATCTTCAAGCTGAGTAGCAGCATTCGTTAAATGACCGCCACCGTTCATCTTTTCCATGATGACTTGCACATTAATGTCACCTAATGACCTCGCACTTACACCAACTCGTTCGTCTTTTCGTTCAGATATAACAAATGATGCTTGAACGCCATCCATTGTTAATAATGTGTCAGCGGCTTGCGCAATAATAATTGGACCATAATTTTCGCCTGAGTTTCCTTTAGCAATTGCAACACCTTCTTTATAAACTGTTGCGTTTTTAATTAATTCACTTCTTTTAATATAAACATCTAAATCTTCTTTTAGTAACTTTTGAACAAAGACTGTATCGGCACCTTTAGAGCGTAAATAAGAAGCCGCATCAAACGTTCTTGAACCAGTTCTTAACGTAAATGATTTCGTATCAACAATAATCCCTGCTAATAAGGCAGATGATTCAAGCGTCGATAATTTAACACGACCATCTTGATATTGTAGAAGCTCTGTAACAAGTTCAGCAGTCGAAGAGGCATATGGCTCCATATAGACTAATGTTGGATCTTCAATGAACTCCTCAGCTCTTCTATGGTGGTCAATTACGACAACATGTTCTGTTCGGCTTAATAATTTTTCTTCCATCACCATTGACGGTTTGTGTGTATCAACAACTACTACTAACGTGTTCTTCGATACAATATCTAACGATTGTTCAGGTGTAATAAACCAATCCGCTAATGACTCATCTTCATCAATTTCATCCATTAACTTTTGAACACCTGTGTTAACACCATCTGGGTCGAAAACAATAAAACCATCTTTATTGTTTTGTTGAACCATTTTAAGAATTCCTACAGACGAGCCAATTGAATCCATATCAGGCATTTGGTGCCCCATAATGATGACTTTTTCACTTTCATTAACTAACTCGCGTAATGCATGAGAAATTACTCTAGCACGGACACGCGTCCTTTTCTCCATTGGATTTGTCTTACCACCGAAGAATTTCACTTTTCCATGTTCATTTTTAATGGCTACTTGGTCACCACCGCGACCTAACGCTAGATCGAGACTAGACTGTGCCATCTCACCTAGTTCAGGTAAACTTGAGGCACCACGGCCAATTCCGATACTTAAAGTAAGTGTACATTTTGATCTGAAATTAACTCTCTTACTTCATCTAATATTTCAAACTTAGTAGCTTCTAATTGTTCTAATATTTCTCGGTTCATAACAGCGATAAATCGTTCTTGTGAAGTACGCTTTAAATAAAAGCCATAGTCACTTGACCAATTATTTAAAATAGAAGTGACTTGTGAGTTCATATGACTTTTAGACGTATCATCCATTGCTTGTGTTAATTCTTCATAGTTATCTAAATATATAATAGAAAGAATTGTTTCTTCATTATGATACTTTGTTTCTAAATCTGAGTAAGTTGTACGGTCAAAAAAGTATAATAACTTCTCTTCGCGTTTAACAACAATTTGATAAACTTTCTCGTCAATATTAACCCAAAATTCTTCCTCGTCATCTTTAATTGCAGAGATGATATCTTCTGATAAGGTTGATAAATTGTCACCAATTAACGTTTCATCCTGCCCTTGAAAGTCATTCATATAAGGATTCGCCCATTCGATTTGGTACTCATCATTAAACAATATAATACCAAAAGGCATCTCTAACAGAGCCTCTTCTCCTACCTTTTTGACTCGATAAGATAGTGTAGAAATATATTGTTCTGTTTTTTTCCTTAATCGGTCCTCTGTTTTTAACCCTAAAAATATAATAAGACCAAGAACAATGGATAAGAACAATCCAATCATCCACTGATAATAAATTACAATTAACGTTAAAATGCCTGCTAAGATATATAGCAACCAAATATTTTTATTGACGATCAAGCTTTTAACATCATTCATTCTAACGTCATCTCCCTAAAAACAGACATGCTCTCCGATTATTTACTTCCGTTAAGACGTTCCCTTAAACGGAACCCTAAGTCAATTATACCTAAAATTCTTAATGGATAAATCAGAAGGAACGGAAATAAAACAAATAAAATAACTGTAAAGATCGGAATCGCTTTAGACCAACTCTTGTAATGTGTATAGAAAAAAACAAAAGATAACCCTTGTATGACTAATAATAGCCCAGGTAGTGCATACAAGTTCGCAGCAGCTAAATACATTGTTTCAGCTGGATCTGTATAAACCCAAGTTAAAATAATGCCTAATAAAAAGATCCAAATAATTGATGTAGGTAATTTAAAATCTTTAAAAGGTGGGAACTTTAATCTAGCACCACCAGACCGATTAATGAATTTATAACTTATCCACTGTGAAATAAAAGCTAAAGCTAAACCAATCAATACCATGCCTGTTGGTATTAAGTACGTCAGTTCACTTAAACTTTGCTGTAATGCTTCATACTCTTCTTGAGTAATAGGAGTCCCAACTTGCTCAGCAAAAGCAACAGTTGACTCAAGAGACTCTTCGATTAGAGCATTTAATTCATGTACCCAATTAATGTCAAACATAAATTGAGTAATAGCATAAACTACAGCCATCCCTATAGCAAAACTAAACGTTCCTTGTGCCCAAGTTTCATAAGCATCTTTTTTACTATAAATAGCAGCTCCAATTGCTAAGCCTCCTAAGCCCATAACAAACACAATTGGTAAAGAATAAATTGAAAGTAATAAAATACTGATCAAACTAACGATTAAAAACAATATTGCTACAGGTTTAAACCCAAACCTGCTACCAAACACAATGAGTGGGATTGGTAATAAAAAGATTGAAACAAGGCTAATAATTGGTACAAAGAACGTTGCGATCATAAGTAATATAAAAACAGCACCAGCTATTGCACCTTGTTTAACTATATTTCGGTCCTCCATTGCTTGCACCTCTACTTCATGTTCATTACTATTTTATCAATTTTATAAGTAATATGTAAAAATAAACTATTACCAAATCATCGTGTTTTATGTGAATCGAATCCATTGACCCATTAACTTATGTATCATTATACACTTAAATATAAAGAAAATGGTGTTGTAAATATCAGATTTACAACACCATTTTTATATTATTCGCCGCTCACATATGGCAATAGAGCCATTTGTCTAGCGCGCTTAATTGCAACTGTTAATTTACGTTGATACTTTGCAGACGTTCCAGTTACACGACGAGGTAAAATTTTACCACGCTCAGAAATGAAACGTTTTAGAAGATCAATGTCTTTATAGTCGATATGCGTAATGTTATTTGCTTTGAAATAACAAACCTTACGACGCTTACGTCCACGACGTGCCATAGGTCAAAACCTCCCTTTATAAACTATTAAAATGGTAAATCATCATCCGATAAGTCGACTGGTTCACCACTATCTTCGAATGGATTCTCACTTTTCGGCTTAGTATCCTGTTGTGGTTGGAATCCACTTTGGTTTGCATTTTGATTTGTTTGTTGTGATTGGTTTGATGTGCGGCCTGGTTGTCCACCTTGATTGGAGTTTCTTGACTCAAGAAATTGTACGCTATCAGCAACCACTTCTGTCATAAAGACACGCTTACCATCTTGACCTTCGAAGCTTCTTGTTTGAATGCGACCGTCAACGCCGATCATACTACCTTTACCCATATAATTGGCTAAGTTTTCAGCTGGTCGTCTCCAGATCACACAGTTAATAAAGTCTGCTTCGCGCTCACCTTGTTGGTTAGAAAAAGGTCTATTGACGGCAATTGTAAAATTGGCAACTGCTACTCCGTTGGGTGTATAACGTAGTTCAGGGTCTTTCGTTAACCTACCAACTAATACTACACGATTTAACACATCAAACACTCCTTATTAATCGTTACGAATAGCCATATGACGAATAATATCGTCAGTGAATTTCGCTTTGCGGTCAAATTCATTGATTGCGTTCGCATCGCCATCGAAGTTAACAACTACATAGTAACCATCACGATAGTCGTTAATTTCATAAGCTAAACGACGCATACCCATTTCATCTACATTTTCGATCTCCGCACCATGATCAGTTAAAACCTGGTTGAAGCGCTCAACAACTTCTTTGCGAGCTTCCTCCTCAACGTCTGGGCGGATGATGTACATGATTTCATATTTATTCATCCGTCTTCACCTCCTCTTGGACTTAGCGGCCCTTATTTAAGGGCAAGGAGTAATTTATATGTTAATTACTCACATCATAAGATTATAACAAAAAGATTAAATACTTACAACAATAATCTAAGACCCTTTTTATACGTTAAACCTAAAATGAATTACATCGCCGTCTTTTACAAGATATTCTTTACCTTCTAAGCGTACTTTACCTTGATCTTTTGCAGCTGATTCTGAACCTGCATTTACTAGATCATCATAAGATACAGTCTCTGCTCGAATAAAACCTCTTTCAAAGTCAGAGTGAATAACACCAGCCGCTTGTGGTGCAGTCATTCCTTTCTTAAACGTCCAGGCACGCACTTCCTTCTCACCTGCTGTGAAATATGTTGCTAAACCAAGCATGTCATATGAAGCCTTAATTAACTGATCTAACCCTGACTCCTCAATGCCTAATTCATCAAGAAATTCCTGCTTCTCCTCACCTTGAAGCTCCGCAACTTCTGATTCAACTTTTGCACAAACGACAATAACGCCTGCTCCTTCGTTTGCTGCAAACTCTTTTACTTGTTGTACTTTTTCATTGTTATCTACATCTAATAATTCATCTTCACCTACATTAGCTACATATAAGATTGGCTTACTCGTTAATAAATGTAGCGATTTTACATATTTCATTTGTTCCTTCGTGAATTCTAATGAACGAGCAGGTTTTTCTGCTTCTAATGCAACTTTTAACTTTTCTAACACTTCAAATTCATAAGTTGCATCTTTATCTTTTTGCTTTGCCATCTTTTCGACTTTTGGATAGCGCTTCATCACTGTCTCTAGGTCGGCTAAGATTAGTTCCAAGTTAATCGTTTCAATATCGTTAATTGGATCTACACGGCCCGAAACGTGTGTAATATCATCGTCAGAAAAACAACGGACAACGTGACAGATCGCATCTACTTGTCTAATATGTGATAAAAATTGGTTACCTAACCCTTCACCTTTACTAGCTCCTTCAACAATACCCGCAATATCCGTAAACTCAAAAGACGTCGGAACTGTTTTTTGAGGTTTTACTAGTTCTGTTAATTTATGCAATCGATGATCAGGTACCTCTACAATACCTACGTTCGGGTCAATCGTTGCGAAAGGGTAGTTAGCTGATAACGCCCCTGCTTGTGTAATTGCATTAAATAACGTCGATTTCCCCACGTTAGGTAAACCAACAATACCTGCTGTTAATGACATGTAACACTCCACTCCTTCAATTTCCGTTCCCAATAATAATTCAAGATTAGTCATACCAATTATAGTGATTAAATTAGAAAAAAACAAGTTCAAAGAAAATCAAAAAAACAAAGGCAAAAAAGGCCTTTGTTATCAATTATCTATCTTTATTTTATTCATTTTAAAAATACTACAAATTGTTTCACGTGAAACAATTTAATTTTCTTCATTTTTTATCACTTTTTTCACACTTTTATTAAACTTACGCCTCGGAACGAGAACACTATGCTGACATCCTTGGCACTTGATTCTTATGTCAGCACCCATACGAATAATTTGCCATTCATTTGAACCACATGGATGTTCTTTCTTCATTTGAACGTAATCATTTAATTCATAGTTTTGTTGCTCCACTTTTAGACCTCCTACTTCTATGTAGTTAGTAAATATAGTTTATCAAATTTTAAAAGCTTCTGCTCGTTTAATTATAGGATACAACAAAATCATTGCTAGTACATAGAGATTAATGACACCATATAGAGGATATAAATAACTGACTAATGTAGAGAATCCAACAAGAGTGAATGGTAATGCAATCCCTATAATAAGTAATCCTAATTTCCCTTTACTATATTTAATCATATCTTCAATTCTTGCAATTAAACCAAACAAGCTTGTAAGAGCAGTCGTATAAATAGCAAATATTAATAAACCAGCCATAATTAAAAACAGCTCTATCGGATATCCATAAAGTATCGCAAATAACGGGATTTCGTAAAAATATAACTGATCAGCAACGTGAATTAAACTAATATTATATAAATATGATACAACACCTAATATTAAACCACTCCCGATACTCGCTACGTAAATTTCTTTTTTACTCTTAATCTCTTTTCCGATAGCGCCTAATACGGCAACTAACGGCAAGACATTTAAAGATGTAAAAGGGATTGAGGCAACCCAATTGGACTGCTCTCCTATTTGATAAATAATAGGTACATGCTTTTGATAAACAAAAAATAATAATACCGAAAATAAGGTAATAATCATTACAGGTAATAAGATTCGATTAATCGATATTATACCATCCATACCTCTTGGAATAATGACTAACAACCCTAAAACCATTAACAAAACACCCGCATAAAACGGTAAGTTGAACATTGATACTGCTGCTCCACTTCCGGAAATCATAACAATCAATGTAGTAAATAAATACAATAAGATACACCAGTCATATATTTTAGCCGCCCTTTCACCTAAAAACAACTTTAATAAAGGCATGTAATGTTTCGTTTTTAACTCATAACTAATCGTTAATACGACATGGCAACTAACAATAAATAATATAGTAAAGATTAATATAGCTAAACTACTCTCTTGACCAAAAAACTCCCAAATCTCTCTTCCTGATGCGTATCCTGCTCCTACCATCGTAGCAATTATTAAACCGATCCAACGAAATCCTCTTATCATTACTTATCCTCCAATGAGTACGAAGTATAAAAAGATAGGCTTATCCATATACTATTAAAAAGTATGTTTAAGGAGATTAATCTATGTCTAAATTAATTGAGGAACAGACAAGTTCTTTTGATTGTGATGAGAAACTAGTAAGTTGGAAAATGGCTAACACTCTAGAGGAAATGCTACCATCACATGCTCATGAGATTATTTTGTTGTTCATAGGGACAGATCGTTCAACAGGTGATAGCTTCGGCCCATTGACTGGAACCATATTAAGTTCAAAACCAATACACCAATTGAAAGTTTACGGAACGTTAAAAGACCCCGTTCATGCTAGAAATTTAGATTCATATATAGAACATATTAATACAGAACATACTAACCCTTTTATTATTGCAATCGATGCAGCTTTAGGTAAAAGTAATCAAGTTAAAACACTTAAAATCAGTAATGGTGGACTAGAACCAGGCGCAGCCTTCAACAAGCAACTACCTACTATAGGTGACATAAACGTTAAAGGATTTGTTAACACAGGTGGCTTCTTACAGCTAGCAGTCCTTCAAAGTACAAGGTTATATGACATTATGGAGATGGCTGAAACGTTAGCTCAGTCGTTTACTTTACTAGATTTAAGGTTAAATAAAAACAAAAAAGGCAGGTCCATTTAACCTGCCTCAACACTCCACCTGTTATTAAAACCAATTGCCAACTTGGATATAAAAGTACAATACAATTCCAACAGTGATTAAACTTGGAAGTAAATTCGCTACTCTAATATGTGTAATCTTTAGCAAGTTAAGGCCAATTGCTACAATTAATAACCCACCTGTTGCTGTCATATCTTCAATAAATAATTCTAACAAATACTCTGGAACAAAACGGTCAATTTGGGTAGCGAATAAAGCAATGCTCCCTTGATATAAGACAACTGGTATCGCTGAGAAGATCACACCAATCCCTAAAGTGGTAGTCAACACTAGCGCAACAAAACCATCAATTAACGCCTTTGTAAACAATATTTCATGGTCTCCTCTTAAACCACTGTCTAATGCTCCTACAACAGCCATCGCTCCGATCACGAATATTAAAGAAGCTGTCACAAACCCTTCTGCTATATTAGACTCTTCTCTATTTCCTTTAAATTTAACTTCAATATATGAACCAAGACGGTTTAACTTTTCATCTAGGTCAAATAATTCACCTATAACTGCACCTGTTAATAAACTGAGCAAAATGACAACGACACGGTCTGATGCAAAACCCATCGAAAGACCAATCAGTATCACCGTCAGACCTATCCCGCTCATAACCGTTTCTTTAAATCGCTCTGGTATTCGATTAAAAAACAGGCCAAACAATGTACCTACTAATATTCCTACTCCATTAACTATCGGGCCTAATAGTTCGATCATAACCACCACACTTCTCTAAGAAATAACCGCCACACATAAAATGTTTCACGTGAAACATTTATGAAAAAAGTCTATCCTTTTTAATAAGGATAGACATCATTTTATTCTTTCGTATACATAAGTAATTCAATGATTCGGTCTAAGTCTTCACGGTCAAAATATTCTATTTCGATCTTTCCTTTTTGTTTACCTTGCTGAATACTTACACCTGTACCTAGTTTCTCTCGCAACTCATTTTCCTTCGATGTAATGAAAACATCTTTTTTTGTATTTGCTTTTTTCTTAGGCTTGTTATTAAGCTTTGTAATAAGTTCTTCAGTTTGCCTAACATTTAAGCCTTCTTTTCGAACCTTTTCTGCAACTAAATATAGTTGATCTCCATCTTTAATCGACAATAGCGCTCGAGCATGCCCCATTGATAACTCTTTACTATTCACCATTGCGCGAACTCTTTCTGGTAGAGAAAGTAAACGAACCATGTTTGCTATATGAGGACGACTTTTACCTAGACGCTTAGCTAGTTCATCCTGTTTAATTTTTAGTTCATTAATTAATCTGTCATAAGCTTCAGCTTCTTCGATCGGGCTTAAGTCCTCACGCTGCAAGTTTTCTAATAGCGCTAGCTCCATCATTTGTTCTTCTGATAATTCTCTTACAACAGCTGGAATTGTCGTAAAGCCAGCTTCTTTAGATGCACGGAAACGTCTTTCTCCTACGACAATTTCATAACCTTTAATTGCTTTTCGAACAATGATTGGTTGTAATACTCCGTGTTCAACAATCGAATCTTTAAGTTCTTCTATTGCTTCAGTAT
The DNA here is from genome assembly GCF_000269905.1 of Alkalibacillus haloalkaliphilus C5. Taxonomy (GTDB): domain Bacteria; phylum Bacillota; class Bacilli; order Bacillales; family Alkalibacillaceae; genus Alkalibacillus; species Alkalibacillus haloalkaliphilus_A. The sequence continues at coordinate 19,393 of NZ_AKIF01000015.1, read as the reverse complement.
CAAATACTTTACGCGGCTGATATGGATTTGGTCGACAGTCTTTCAGCTCAACTTCCTGCACTGATTCCTCATAGTAATCCACTTCTTGAAAGATTGTATTTAAACCTTTACCCAACCCTTTGGCCATTCGCCATCACTTCCTTCGCTAGATCGCTATATACTTCCGCACCTTTAGACTTCGAATCATACTGTATAATAGGCTCACCATGACTTGGTGCCTCTCCTAAACGAACATTTCTTGGGATGACTGAATTAAACACCTTATCTTGAAAGTACTTTTTAACCTCTTCAATAACTTGAATCCCTAAATTTGTTCTAGCATCAAACATCGTTAGCAACACACCCTCAATTTGAAGGCTCTGGTTTAATCTGCGTTGGACTAACCTAACGGAATTCAACAATTGGCTTAAACCTTCCAATGCATAATACTCACATTGTACAGGAATTACAACGCTATCTGCTGCTGTTAAAGCGTTCAATGTTAAAAGCCCTAAAGACGGAGGGCAATCAATAATAATATAATCGTAATCATATCTAACGCTTTCTAAAGCTTTTCTTAAACGAAGTTCTCTTGAAATAGTCGGTACTAATTCAATTTCTGACCCTGCTAACTGTATTGTTGCAGGAATAGCGTCTAAATTAGGGACTTTTGAAGGGACACAAACGGATTTAGCGTCCTCTTCCTCAATTAATATGTCATAAATACACGATTCCATATCCCCTTTGTTTATGCCAACTCCACTTGTGGCATTTCCTTGAGGATCTATATCAATAAGTAATACTTTATTATTTAAATTAGCTAAACAAGCGCTCAGATTAACTGCTGTCGTTGTTTTTCCTACGCCACCTTTTTGGTTTGCGATGGCAATGACTTTTCCCATAATGTCACCTGCCCAATATAATTTTATCAACATCTATTATTCTATCATGAAATCGAATTTTGTTATATGTAATATGCTAGAAAAAAAGACCCATCTTTTAAAAAAAGATGGGAAATCATAACTTAATCCATTATTTTTTCGGGATTTTTATCGTTATTTGATAATAATCATCGACTTCTTCTTCTTCTGTCTCAACATCCATCCCAGTATCTTGTACCATATTTAATGACTGTCTAATGGTGTTAAGAGCGATACGGACATCTTTATTTACACCTTGTATTTTCGGTTTGCGAGTCTTCTTGCCCTCTTTTTCTTCTGGGTTTAAAACTTGATGGACGCGCTCTTCTGTTTGTTTAACATTTAATTGTTCTTCATTAATTTGAGACAACACTTTTTCTTGTAAGGATTCGTCTTTTAATGCGATTAGTGCTCTAGCATGTCTTTCAGTAATTTGTTTATTTAACAACGATTGTTGAACAACACTTGGTAGTTTAAGTAACCTTAATTTATTAGCGATCGTTGACTGGCTTTTCCCTAAACGTTGTGCAAGGGCTTCTTGTGTTAGCCCGTGAGTGTGAAGAAGTTGATCGTAAGCGATAGCTTCTTCTACAACTGTTAACTCTTCACGTTGTAAGTTTTCTATTAAAGCAACTGAAGCAGTCTCCGTATCCGTCATGTTTTTTACGATTGCAGGGATTGTCTCCCATTCTAATGAAGTGACTGCACGCCACCTGCGTTCACCAGCAATCAATTCATAAGCATCATGGTCTTCTAACTTACGTACTACAATCGGCTGAATCATGCCATGTGTATGGATTGTTTGTGCTAATTCCGAGATCTTTTCTTCATCAAAAATGGTTCTAGGTTGATATTGATTCGGTTGAATCTTACTTACTTCTAATTCGACAACTTCATTTGCCTGAATACTGCTTTGCTGTTCATCTGATTTGGTTTCATTCTTGCCAAACAATCTACTAAGCGAACTCATTCAGTTGGCACCTACCTTCTACAACTCTCTTAATCTATGTAAAAAATGAAATGTTTCACGTGAAACATTTCATTCATAATCATAAGATTACTGTTCATCATTGTTCTATCGCTCTTACTCTATTTTTATATTACCACAAAAGTAGAGTGAATATAAAGTGAAACTTAACGATATTCCTTCGTGATAATATGGCAAATATCTACATATTTCTACTATTATTCGATTGGTTCTTTGTTTGGTGTGCCTGGTTTTCTAGGATATTTATTAGGTGTTTTGCGTTTTTTATCAACTTGCACAATATGTCGCTCACTGTTCTCAAATGGCAAATTAAATCGATTGTTGTCTTTTAATTCACCACCTAAAGTTTTAATAGCTAGCTTACTGGTCTCTAATTCTTCAGTAATATTTGGGCCTTTCATCATAATAAAGTCTCCATTTACTTTAACTAGAGGTAAGCATAGTTCGCTTAACACAGATGTCCGAGCGACTGCACGAGCCATTACTAAGTCAAAAGTTTCTCTAAACTTTTTGTTTTTCGCAAAGGTTTCTGCTCGATCATGATAAAAAGCAACATTAGTTAAATTTAGTTCATCAGCTAAATGATTTAAAAAAGTAATACGCTTCTTTAACGAATCGACAATGGTAACTTTTAAATTAGGATACACAATTTTGAGCGGGATCGATGGGAATCCCGCTCCAGCACCAACATCACAAATAGAAAAATGTTCAGAGCTAAAATCATAATAAAAAGCTGCTGTTATAGAATCAAAAAAATGTTTTAAATAAACTTCTTCACGATCAGTAATCGCAGTTAAATTCATTTTGTTATTCCATTCAACTAATACCTCATAATACTGATTAAATTGTTTAAGCTGCTGTTCGTTTAAGTCAATGCCATGCTCTTTTAATCCATCTTGAAACTGTTTTTCGTTCATAAGCACCCTCTATTCATTTGCAGCGGATTTCGTTTTATAGCTTTGTTCTAAATAGACAAGTAAAATTGAAACGTCTGCAGGGTTTACACCTGAAATACGAGAAGATTGACCTACTGACAATGGGCGTACCTTTTTTAACCGGTCTTTAGCTTCCGTAGCTAAACCGCTAATGTCATCATAGTCAATATGGTCTGGAATCTTTTTGTTTTCCATTTTACGCATTTTATCAACTTGCTGATTTGATTTTTTAATATAGCCTTCATATTTCACTTGTATTTCTACCTGCTCTTCAACGTCATGAGGTAGTTTTTCTTCAGGTGGAGTAATGCGTTTAATTGTTTCGTATTTCACTTCTGGTCTACGTAGTAGGTCGATTGCTAAAATACCATCTTTTAATTTAGAACCGCCGATCTCTTCAATAATCTGTTGAACCTCATCGTTTGGCTTAATTCGATAGCCTGTTAAACGGTCTACTTCTTGTTGAATTAATTCTTTTTTACGATTAAAACGAGCATAACGTTCTTCTGGAATTAATTCCATTTCATAGCCAATATCAGTTAAGCGAAGATCTGCATTATCGTGACGTAATAGTAAACGATACTCAGCTCGTGACGTTAATAAACGGTAAGGTTCATTTGTTCCTTTTGTTACTAAATCATCAATCATAACACCTATATAAGCTTGTGAACGATCTAAAATTAACGGCTCTTTATTTAATGCTTTTGCAGCTGCATTAATACCTGCCATTAACCCTTGACCAGCTGCTTCTTCATAACCACTCGTTCCGTTAATTTGACCAGCAGTATATAAACCTTGGATTTGCTTCGTCTCTAATGTTGGCCATAATTGAGTAGGTACGACAGCATCATATTCAATTGCATATCCGGCTCGCATAATTTCAGCATTTTCTAAACCTGGTACTGTTTCAAGCATTTGTTTTTGGACGTACTCTGGTAATGATGTAGATAGTCCTTGAACGTAAATCTCATCCGTGTTTCGCCCTTCTGGTTCTAAAAATACTTGGTGACGTGGCTTATCATTGAAACGAACAATTTTATCTTCAATTGACGGGCAATACCTTGGGCCTGTTCCGCGATCAGCACCCGAGTACATCGCTGATTTACTTAAATTATCATCAATGATTTGGTGAGTCACTTCACCTGTATACGTTAACCAGCACGGTATTTGGTCTGTAATATATTCCGTCGTTTCATATGAAAAAGCGCGCGGTACTTCATCACCTGGTTGCTCTTCTGTTTTTGAGTAATCAATTGTATGAGAATTCACTCGCATTGGAGTTCCTGTTTTAAAACGTACTAAGTCAAAACCTAATTCATCTAATTGTTCAGATAACGTAATCGTTGGTCGTTGGTTATTAGGACCGCTCTCATACTCTATATCACCAATTAACACTTTTCCGCGCATAAAAGTACCTGTTGTGATGATGACTTGGTCTGCATAATAACACGCTTTAGTTTCTGTTTTGACCCCTTTTACTTCACCATCTTCAACTAGTAATTCTTCAACCATACCTTGACGTAGCGTTAAATTTTCTTGCTTTTCAATTACGCGCTTCATTTCTTGTTGGTACAACACTTTATCTGCTTGTGCACGTAAAGCTCGAACAGCTGGCCCTTTACTTGTATTTAATAGACGCATTTGTATATGCGTTTGATCAATTGTTTTACCCATTTGGCCACCTAGTGCATCAACCTCTCGAACGACGACACCTTTTGCAGGCCCACCAACAGATGGATTACACGGCATAAAAGCAATTAAATCTAAATTTAAAGTGAGCATTAACGTCTTTGCTCCACGTTTAGCTGCAGCTAAACCAGCTTCTACACCTGCATGGCCCGCACCAATTACTATGACATCGTATCGCCCTGCATCATACATGAAGACAACCTCCTTTATCTTAAGTTTCTTATTTACCTAAACAGAATTGAGAGAATAATTGATCGATCAGTGATTCATGTACATCTTCTCCGATAATCTCACCTAATAACTCCCAAGTTCTTGTAATATCAATTTGTATTAAGTCTAATGGCATACCCATCTCTAATGAATTTAAAGCATCATTTAAAGCATCTTCTGATTGTTCTAGAAGTTGAATATGACGAACGTTAGAGACGTAAGTTAAATCACCTTGATCTAACTCTCCATCAAAAAATGTATCCGCAATAGCTTGCTCTAGTTCATCTATACCTTGTTCTTCAACTAATGAGGTCGTAATGATCGGAGCTCCATTGGCTGCTTTTGTCACTTCATTCATATCTATTTCTTGATTTAAATCTGTTTTGTTAACAATAGCAATCACATCTAAATCACGTGCTGCTTCAAATAGAGCTTGATCTTCTTTGGAGAAAGGTTCATTGGCATTTAAAACGAGTAAGATTAAATCCGCATCTTGAAGCGCTTGCCTCGAACGCTCGACACCAATCTTCTCCACTATATCTTCAGTTTCACGAATTCCAGCAGTGTCGATTAACCTTAATGGTACTCCGCGCACATTAACATATTCTTCTATGACATCACGTGTAGTACCTGGAACATCAGTTACGATTGCTTTGTTTTCATGAGCTAAAACGTTCATTAAAGATGATTTCCCGACATTAGGTTTTCCGATTATCGCTGTAGCGATTCCTTCGCGTAAGATTTTACCTTGCTTGGCTGTCCGAAGTAATGACTGAATTTCACCTTTAACATTTTGAGCACGTTCTCTTAATAATCCATGTGTCATTTCTTCAACATCATCATACTCTGGATAATCTATATTCACTTCAACGTGTGCAACCGTCTCGATTAATTGTTGGCGAAGATCGCGAATTAAATTCGATAATCTTCCATCCATTTGTTTTAAGGCAACAGACATCGCTCGATCTGTTTTAGAACGGATTAAATCCATAACCGCTTCAGCTTGTGACAGATCAATACGACCATTTAGGAAAGCTCTTTTCGTAAACTCACCTGGTTCAGCTAACCTAGCACCTTGTCTTAACACTAGTTGGAGAACACGGTTAACGGAAACCATTCCACCGTGACAGTTTATCTCGATCGTATCTTCACGGGTGAAGGTTTTCGGTGCCTTCAAGACTGAAACCATAACTTCTTCTAATTGGTCTTCTGTTTTTGGATCAACGATTTTCCCGTAATGGATTGTATGGGAATCAACTTGTTTTAAATCTTTCGTCGGAAATATTTGATTTGTAATTGAGATTGCTTCATCTCCAGTTAGTCGTACGATTGCAATAGCACCTTCTCCAACTGGTGTTGAAATGGCTGCAATTGTATCTTGTTCCATGACCTTCACCCCTTTTAAAGCACAATTTCCTAACTAAACACAATAACACAAAATAAGTCAAAAGGAAAGAAATACAAGCATGTTAGCCTTAAGTTCAACTCTTACTAAACTATAGTCTAATTATTAGGGTGACCAAAGTTAATCCTTTTTAAGACACTTTATCCAAAAGAAAAAGCCAACCTTATGAAAGGTTAGCTTTAAATATCGTATTACGATAAGTTGTTCGGTTTAATCACAACTCTTCGATTCGGATCTTTTCCGTCTGAGTACGTTGTAACTTCGCTGTGGTCATGAAGGGCAGTGTGAATAATTTTCCGTTCAAATGAAGGCATTGGCTCAATTTGAACATCTTCGTTTAGCCTCATAGCCTTTTTAGCTAAATTATTAGCCAGATTTTCTAAAGTTTCTTTTCTTCGTTCACGGTAACCTTCAGCATCTACAACGACTGTAAAATAAGAGTTTTGGTCTTTATTCACAACTAAACTAGTTAAATACTGAAGTGAATTAATGGTTTGACCTCTTTTACCGATGAGTAATCCGATCCGATCACCGATTAATTCATATGTTACTTCATTTCCTTGCTGAGTAACTGTTACATCAGTACCTTCTGCTCCCATTTCCAGTGCGATGTTTTGAAGGTATGACTTCCCTTCACTGACTAAATCACGCTTTTCGTGAACTTTAACGTAAGCGCGCTTAGCTCCAAAGACACCTAGAAGACCTTTCTTTCCTTCATCAATCACTTCTACATTCACTTGATCTTCTGATAAATTCAACTGACTTAAAGCATTTTCCTTTGCTTCTTCTACTGTTTGACCACTAGCCGTTATTTCTCTCACTTGTTCGTTCCTCCATTATTTTTTTCAAATTCTCTCATCATTGGACGACGAATTAATAGTGTTTGAGCAATCATAAAGAAGTTACCTACAACCCAGTACAACGCTAATGCTGCTGGGAAGAATAATGCAAATGCACCAATCATTACTGGTAACAAGTATAACATAATTTGCATTTGTGGGTTGTCAGCCGCCGGTGTACCAGCCATCATAATTTTTTGCTGAATAAATGTAGTAGCAAAAGTGATAATCGCTAAGATGATACTTGGTTCACCTAATGAAAACCATAAGAAATCATGTTCTGCAATCTCATCCGTTCTTACGATTGAATGATAGAATGCAATTAAGATCGGCATTTGTGCTAAGATTGGTAAACAACCTGCTAATGGATTAACACCGTGACGTTGGAATAACGCCATTGTCTCTTGTTGTAATTTTTGCTGTGTTTGTGCATCTTTAGATGAATACTTTTCTCGAATCTCTTTTAATTCGGGTTGAATTAACTGCATCGCTTGTGACGATTTTAATTGTTTAACATTTAAAGGTAATATTAGAACTCTTAATAAAACCGTAACGATAATAATCGCAGCACCGAAAGCTTCATTAAAGACTCCTTCAGCAATATATGTGATTAAAAATGATAGCGGATATACGAAGAAACTATTCCATATTCCTTCACTTTCTGACGTAATCGGTTCATTAATTTCAAAACAACCTGATAACAATGTTGCCATGGCTATTAAGGAACCAATTAATAACAGTCTTTTGCGCAATTGTTGTTCCTCCTAACTTTCCATTCCAATACACACTTCACACTAAAAGTATTTTAGCATTATTCAACTATACATACTATATAAGAATATTACTTTTTATTGACGAAATTTCTTCGTTTTTTTCAACAGATGGTTTAAACTACTTTTTATTTCATAATAACCCATATTTCGAGTTGGCATTCTAGCAATGATCACATAATCATAATTGGGCTTAATATCAGAATCTAAATCAATAAAAGCTTGTCTTAAATAACGCTTAATCTGGTTACGTAACACAGCGTTCCCAATTTTCTTGCCAACAGATAAACCAACTCTAAAATGGGATTGTTCTTCCTTCTTAAGTGCATAAATAACTAATTGTCGATTAGCAAATGAATGACCATCTTTAAATATCTGCTGAAACTCTTCATTTTTTTTAACTCGATAAGCTTTCTTCAAATACAATCTTCCCATCTAGTTATGGCTAAACTTTTTAGTTACTAGAAAAAAGACCACTGATAAGTCTTCAGTGTCTAGGCAGAAAGAACTTTTCTTCCTTTACGACGACGACGCGCTAGAACTTTTCTTCCGTTCTTAGTAGACATACGTGCGCGGAAGCCGTGTACTTTATTACGCTTACGATTATTTGGTTGATAAGTGCGTTTCATGATCTACACCTCCTGCAATTAGACAAACTTATTTCGTTCCATAAGCAGTCCAAATTAGTATATTAAAATTTAGCATTGAATGTCAACAGACAAACCATTTCATATTATAACGCATAATCCATAACAACTCAATAATGCTTTATTTTCCATTATCCACAACCCTTACTTAATTTAAACAAACTACTTTGTTAATATCCACATACTTTTTCATCAAAAACCCACAATTTTCACCCTTGTGGATATTATTTTACCACAGGTTTGTTTTCTTTGTGGATAAGTTTGATAAAACATTGAAAGTTCTATGTTTATTTGTTATGATTATGTTGTTTTAACCGTGGATAACATGTGTTGCTATTTTTGTTTTTCCACAGATTGTGGATACAATGTGAATAAACATGCACACGTTGTTTAATGACTTACTCACATTTATGTGGATATTGTCGATATCTGTTATAATTTCTTGTATACTCTAATGAAAATATCCACATACATATTTTTTTATACCCATCCACGATTCAAACAGAAAGGATGTGTAACTGTTTGCAAAACATCTCTGAAATTTGGAACGAAACATTAAAAGAACTAGAAAAGAAAATAAGTAAACCTAGCTTCGACACTTGGTTAAAATCAACTGAAGCAAAAGCAATTGATGGTGGAAATATATATATTATTGCACCAAATGAATTTGCAAGAGATTGGTTAGAAAATAGTTATTCAAACTTAATCTCTGAAACAGTTTACGAATTAACTGGATCACAACTAACTCCTAAGTTCATTATTCCTGAAAATAAAGGTGAAGATGAGCCTGTTAATCAACCAATTAAAAAGATGAATCAACCTAAAAGTGAACAAGATTCAAAAACGATGCTTAACTCAAAGTATACGTTTGAAACATTTGTCATTGGTTCTGGTAACCGTTTTGCCCATGCTGCTTCACTAGCTGTTGCTGAGGCTCCAGCAAAGGCTTATAATCCTCTATTTATCTATGGAGGCGTTGGCTTAGGTAAAACGCACTTAATGCATGCAATTGGGCACTATGTAATTGAACACAATCCGGATGCAAAAGTTGTCTATCTATCCTCAGAGAAGTTCACAAATGAATTTATTAACTCTATTAGAGATAACAAAACAATTGATTTCCGAAATAAATATCGAAATGTGGACGTGCTATTAATTGATGATATTCAATTTTTAGCTGGAAAAGAACAGACACAAGAAGAATTTTTCCACACGTTTAATTCATTACATGAGGACAACAAACAAATTGTCATCTCAAGTGATCGTCCACCGAAAGAGATTCCAACACTAGAAGATCGTTTGCGTTCACGTTTTGAATGGGGCTTAATTACAGACATTACACCTCCAGATTTAGAAACGAGAATCGCAATTTTAAGGAAAAAAGCTAAAGCTGATGGATTAGATATTCCTAATGAAGTCATGCTTTATATTGCTAACCAAATTGACACGAACATTAGAGAGCTTGAAGGAGCATTAATTAGAGTCGTAGCCTATTCTTCCCTTGTTAATGAAGATATTGATGCATCACTAGCTGCAGATGCTTTAAAAGATATCGTGCCTAATTCAAAGCCGAAAGAAATTACGATTAAAGGCATTCAAGAAGTAATAGCTAACCGATTTAACATACAACTTGAAGATTTCGCAGCTAAAAAACGTACAAAATCAGTCGCTTTCCCAAGACAAATTGCGATGTATTTAGCTCGCGAGTTAACTGACTTTTCGTTACCTAAAATTGGCGAAGAATTTGGAGGGCGAGATCATACGACCGTTATTCATGCTCATGAAAAGATTTCAAAGATGATTTCAGATGATTTACAACTTCAAAGAGAAATTGATGAATTAACAGAACAAATAAAAACAGGTTAATCAAAATTGTTAACAGTGTGAATAACCTGTTCAAACATACGAACAACTTATTAACATGTGGATAACCCGTGATATTTATAAAAACTGCACTTATCCACAAATTCACAAGCCCTATTACTATTAAGACTATTTATATTAAAAATAAATAAATATATGCGTGGAATATAAAAATTAGGAGGACACTATGAAAATCGTCATCAATCGAGACCAATTAATGCAAAGTATTCAAAATGTCATGAGAGCTATTTCACCTAAAACGACAATTCCGATTCTTTCAGGTATGAAATTAGAAGCAAACGAAGAAGAAGTGAAACTTACAGGTAGTGATTCTGATATTACAATTGAATCAATCATTCCAAAAGAAGAAGATGGGATCGTTCATATCCATGAAGTTATTCCAGGAAAAGTTGTCGTACAAGCTAAGTTTTTACCAGATATCATTAAAAAGTTACCAGAGGACTTAGTTGAAATTGAGGCAGATGGAGAATTAAATATTACAATTCGTTCTGGAAAAGCTGAATTTACACTAAATGGACAAGACCCAGAAGAATATCCACAACTTCCTGTTTTACAAACAGAAAATAGTTTTCATATTCAAACAGATCTATTAAAAACGTTAATTAGACAAACTAATTTTGCCGTTTCAACATCTGAAACGCGACCAATATTAACAGGTGTTCACTTTAAACTTGAAAACGACCAGTTAGAACTAGTTGCAACAGATAGCCACCGTTTAGCATCAAGAAAAATAGCAATGAATGAGGAAACAAACTCTTTATCTTTTAAAAATATTGTTATTCCAGGAAAAAGTTTAGGAGAATTAAACAAAATCTTAGACGACTCACAAGACTCTGTTCAAATTAGTGTTTCAGATAATCAAATATTATTTAGAACAAAACATTTATTCTTCTTATCTCGTTTATTGGATGGGAATTATCCAGAAACTTCGAGGTTAATTCCAGAACAAAGTAAAACAGAAGTTAAAGTTGATTCTAAAGAATTAATGCAAACAATTGATCGTGCTAGTCTTTTAGCTAAAGACAACCGAAACAATATTGTAAAACTAGAAACAAAAGAGAATAATGCCATTGAGATTTCAAGTAATTCACCAGAAATCGGTACAGCAGAAGAAGTTTTAAATACAAATGAAATTTCAGGTGAAGAATTAAAAATATCGTTTAATGCTAAATATATGATTGATGCGTTAAGAGCAATTGATGCAGAAGAAATCAAAATTCAATTCACAGGTGCTATGCGACCATTTATTATCGAACCACTTGATGAAGAAGAACAAATTTTACAACTAATTACACCGGTTAGAACGTATTAAATTACTCAATTTAAAATGACAAATTAAACTAAAGGAACTGAGCCTACTGTTACCCTGTTAAGTAAAAGGCTTAGTTCCTTTTCTTATTGCTTAATCTTTAGTAAAATATATAGTTAGGGAAATTCTACAATTAACACACTAAATTAAGAAGGTGAAATAATGGCAGAGCCAATTGAAATTAAAACTGATGAAATTACTTTAGGGCAATTTATTAAATTAGCAACATTGTAGAATCAGGCGGAATGGTGAAGATGTTTTTACAAGATTATAACGTTTATGTAAATGGAGAACAGGATCAAAGACGAGGTCGTAAGCTAAAAATCGATGATCACGTTGAAGTAGAAGATGTTGGTACTTTTATCGTGGCAAAAGAAAACTAACTAAGAATTAGGAGTCTCATTTTATGTATATAAAGGAAATATCGGTAGAAAATTATCGAAATTATGATGAGCTATCATTACAATTTGATAATCAAATAAACGTCATAATCGGTGAGAATGCACAAGGTAAAACAAATCTTATGGAGGCTATTTACGTATTAGCCTTTACAAAATCTCATCGAACATCAAAAGATAAAGAATTAATAAAATGGGACTCTAATTATGCTAAAATAAAAGGAGATGTATTTAAACGTAATCGCTCATTCCCTTTAGAAGTCATTTTTTCTCAAAAAGGAAAAAAGGCAAAGTTTAATCATATTGAGCAGAAACGGTTAAGTGATTATATTGGGGCACTAAATGTCGTCATGTTTGCCCCTGAACATCTTAATTTAGTGAAGGGAAGCCCACAAGAGCGACGTAAGTTTATCGATATGGAAATAGGCCAAATCCAGCCTGTTTATATATACCACCTAGGTCAATATCAAAAAATATTAAAACAACGCAATGCACTTTTAAAAGACTTACAAAGACAAAAACAAACAGATCGGACAATGTTAAAAGTTTTAACAGAGCAATTAATTGAACATGGAAGTATAGTTTTAAAGAAAAGGCTACAGTTTCTACAAAAGTTAAGAGAATGGGCTACCCCAATACATGATGGAATAAGTCGTGGATTAGAAGCGTTAACCATTGATTATGAAGGGTCTATTAATGTATCAGAAGACACTGAATTGGAGAGAATAATAGAGATATATACCTCTTATTATGATTCCATTGAAGACCGTGAAGTTGAACGAGGAACGACATTAGCAGGTGCGCATCGGGATGACTTAGTTTTCTACGTTAATGATCGTAATGTTCAAACTTACGGTTCACAAGGACAACAAAGAACAACAGCCCTATCTTTAAAATTAGCGGAAATTGAATTAATTGATCAAGAAGTAGGTGAATATCCTATTCTTTTATTAGATGATGTCTTAAGTGAGTTAGATGACCATAGACAATCTCATTTACTTAATACAATTCAAGGGAAAGTTCAAACATTTGTCACCACAACAAGTGTTGATGGGATTCACCATGAAACTTTAAAAGAAGCGCAAATATTTAATATTCACAACGGACAGTTGTTATCAGAAAGGTGAGGTTCACTGTTGTTTATACATATTGGTGATGAACACGTCATTCAATCCGATGAAGTTATTTCGATTATTGATTACACATTATATAAATCTTCATCCATTATTGAAGAAATGATTTTTAATCAACGTAAAAACGGAAATGTGACAGAAGTGCAATATGAGGAACCGAAAGCAATTGTAATTACAGTTGACCATATTTATTTTAGTTCTTTATCTGTATCCACATTGAATAAGCGTGCGCAAATCTCAAATATTTTAGATCAAATTGATGAAGTTACTGAGGATACACCTGAGTAATGAATGACCATTAAGGAAAATGAAGGTGAGACGATGACAATGAAGATAATTTAAATCAACAAACAGATTACGGTGCTAGTCAAATCCAAGTATTAGAAGGTCTTGAAGCAGTAAGAAAAAGACCAGGTATGTATATCGGTTCAACAAGTGAAAGAGGCTTACACCACTTAGTATGGGAAGTTGTCGATAATAGTATTGATGAAGCATTAGCTGGTCATTGTGACTCAATTGAAATTACAATTGGAGAAGATAATAGTATTACAGTGACAGACAATGGCCGTGGAATTCCTGTTGATTTACACCAAAAAGCAGGCAAACCAGCTTTAGAAGTCATTATGACTGTTTTACACGCTGGTGGTAAATTCGATGGTGGCTCATATAAAGTATCTGGTGGTCTACACGGTGTAGGGGCTTCAGTTGTAAATGCTTTGTCAAGTGAATGTGAAGTCTATGTCCATCGTGACGGTAAACTATATTATCAAAGCTATAAGCGTGGGATTCCTAATGAAGAAGTATCGGTTATTGGTGAAACAGATATTACCGGAACGAAAACGCGTTTTAAACCAGATCCAGAAATTTTTAGTGAAACACAAGAATACTCTTATGAATCGTTACTTAATCGTACACGCGAATTAGCTTATTTAAATAAAAAGCTTAAAATTTCGATTGAAGATCAACGTGAAGAAGAAGAAATTCGTGAAGAGTTTTATTACGAAGGCGGTATTTCTGAATACGTTGAGCATTTAAATCGTACACGTGAAGCTTTACATGACCCGATTTATGGTGAAAGTGAATTAGATGATATTACCGTTGAGTTTGCCATTCAATATAACGATGGTTTTGCAAGCAACTTATATTCCTTCGCTAACAATATTAATACTGCTGAAGGCGGTACACATGAGTCAGGGTTTAAAACAGCACTGACACGTGTTATTAACGATTATGCGCGTAAAAATCATTTGTATAAAGAAAACGACCCCAATTTAATTGGCGATGATGTGCGAGAGGGATTAACTGCCATCATTTCGGTTAAGCACCCAGACCCGCAGTTTGAAGGACAAACGAAAACAAAACTAGGCAATAGTGAAGTTCGTACGATTACAGACCAAATCTTTTCAGATAAATTTTCACAGTTTTTAGTTGAGCACCCGAAAGTAGCCAAACAAATCGTCGAAAAAGGTTTAATGGCATCACGTGCTAGAATCGCTGCGAAAAAAGCTCGTGAAGTGACAAGAAGAAAGAGTGCTTTAGAAGTTTCAAGCTTACCAGGTAAATTAGCCGATTGTGCTACGAAAGATGCAACCGTAAGTGAACTTTACATCGTTGAGGGTGACTCAGCAGGTGGTTCAGCAAAACAAGGACGTGACCGTCATTTCCAAGCGATTTTACCGTTAAGAGGTAAAATAATTAACGTTGAAAAAGCGCGTTTAGACAAGATCCTTTCAAATAATGAAATCCGTGCGATTATTACAGCATTAGGTACAGGAATTGGTGAAGAATTCGATTTATCACAAGCACGTTATCAAAAGATCGTGATTATGACCGATGCTGATGTTGACGGTGCGCACATTCGTACATTGTTATTAACCTTTTTCTATCGTTATATGCGTCCATTAGTAGAGAGTGGCTACATTTATATCGCTCAGCCACCTTTATATAAAATGTCTCAAGGTAAAAAAGATTATTACGCTTACAATGAACATGAAATGGAGAAAATATACAGTGAATTACCGAATTCTCCAAAAATCAGCTTACAACGTTACAAAGGTTTAGGTGAAATGAACCCGACACAGCTTTGGGAGACGACAATGAATCCTGAATCTAGAACTTTATTACAAGTAAACTCACAAGATGCTATGGAAGCAGATGAAATCTTTGAAATTTTAATGGGTGATCAAGTAGAACCACGACGTGACTTCATCCAGCAAAATGCGCAATACGTACAAAACTTAGATATTTAACAGTGAATCATTAACGCCTATCCAATGGCGTTAATGTTCTTCTGATTAGGGAGGTAATCACTTTTGGATCAACAACGTCCTCAAGTTCAAGAAATAAATATTAGCCAAGAAATGCGAACGTCATTTTTAGATTATGCGATGAGTGTAATCGTATCTCGTGCATTACCGGATGTTCGTGACGGTTTAAAACCTGTTCACCGTCGTATTTTATATGCTATGCATGATTTAGGAATGCATTCAGATAAAGCTTATAAAAAATCGGCACGTATTGTCGGTGAAGTAATTGGTAAGTACCACCCACACGGTGATTCCGCCGTATACGATGCGATGGTACGTATGGCACAAGATTTTAACTTCCGTTACATGCTAGTAGATGGCCATGGTAACTTCGGTTCTGTTGACGGTGATGCAGCAGCTGCAATGCGTTATACAGAAGCGAGAATGTCTAAAATTTCAATGGAAATTTTACGTGATATTAACAAAAACACGATCGACTATGAAGAGAACTACGATGGTACTGAAAAAGAACCTGTCGTATTACCAGCTCGTTTCCCTAACCTTTTAGTTAATGGTGCATCAGGTATTGCTGTTGGTATGGCAACGAATATCCCACCACACCAATTAGGTGAAGTTATTGATGCCGTTTTAGCATTAAGTAAAAATCCAGATATAACGATCCAAGAACTAATGGAAGGGTATATTCACGGACCAGACTTTCCAACAGGTGGACAAATCTTAGGCAGAAGCGGAATTAGGCAAGCCTTTGAAACTGGAAAAGGCTCAGTAACGATCCGTTCTAAAGCAGACATTGAAGAAGATGCAAACGGAAAGGCAAAAATTATTGTTACCGAGATCCCATTCCAAGTGAACAAAGCAAGATTGATCGAGAAAATTGCGGAGTTAGTTCGAGACAAGAAAATCGATGGAATTACAGATTTACGAGATGAATCTGACCGTGACGGATTAAGAGTCGTGATTGAAATTCGTCGTGACACAAACCCTAATGTCGTTTTAAATAACCTTTATAAACAGACAGCCTTACAAACTTCATTTGGTATTAATATGCTTGCTTTAGTAGATGGACAGCCTAAAGTATTAAACTTAAAGCAATCATTAAGTCATTACTTAGAACACCAAAAAGAAGTCATTGTTAGAAGAACCCAGTTTGAATTAGATAAAGCTGAAGCTAGAGCGCATATATTAGAAGGTTTGCGTATTGCATTAGATCACTTAGATGAAGTCATCGAACTAATTCGTCAATCACAAACGACTGATATAGCCCGTGAAGGTTTAATGACTCGTTTTGGCTTATCTGAAAAACAAGCACAAGCCATCTTAGATATGCGCTTGCAACGTTTAACAGGGTTAGAACGTGAAAAGATTGAAAATGAATATAAAGAAATTTCAGAGTTGATCGCGGAGCTTAAAGCAATTTTAGCTGACGAGAACAGAGTGTTAGACATCATTCGTGAAGAGTTACTTGAAGTTAAAGAACGCTTTAATGATGAACGTCGAACTGAAATTGTTGCCGGCGGCATTGACTTAATCGAAGATGAAGACTTAATTCCAGAAGAAACTGTAGTCATCACAGTAACACATAAAGGTTATGTAAAACGTTTACCTGCAACAACTTACCGTACACAAAACCGTGGAGGACGAGGTATTCAAGGAATGAATACAAATGATGATGACTTTGTTGAACATCTATTATCGACTTCCACTCATGATACGTTATTGTTCTTTACGAATAAAGGTAAAGTGTATCGAGCTAAAGGGTATGAGATCCCAGAATTTAGTCGTACAGCAAAAGGTCTACCACTTGTGAATGTGATCGAAATTGAAAATGATGAGTGGGTAAATGCTGTAATTACAGTTCGTGAGTTTGTCGATGATTGGTATTTATTCTTTACAACGAAAAATGGATTATCAAAACGTACAACTTTAGAACAGTTTGCTAACATTCGTCGCGGAGGTTTAAGAGCCATTAACTTACGTGAAGATGATGAGTTAATCTCCGTTCGATTAACCGATGGTGAAAAGCAAATTATGATTGGTACTAAAGATGGCTCACTAATCCGTTTTGATGAACAAAATGTGCGCGTTATGGGCCGTACAGCAACAGGCGTTAAAGGTATTACATTACATGATGAAGATGAAGTAGTCTCTATGGAAATCTTAAATGAAGGTGTTGAAGTACTAACGGTAACGTCAAAAGGTTACGGTAAACGAACACCAGAGAGTGAATACCGCATGCAAAACCGTGGTGGTAAAGGTATTTTAACTTGTAAACTTAACCCGAGAAATGGTCATGTCGTTGCTGTTAAACCAGTAACAGGTGAAGAAGACCTCATGATTATTACCGTAGATGGTGTGTTAATTCGTATGCCTTCTGAATCGATCTCAACTACAGGACGTAACACGCAAGGTGTTCGTTTAATAAGACTGTCAGAAGATGAGGAAGTAGCTACTGTAGCGCCTGTTGAAAAAGAAGAAGACGAACTAGATGAATTAGAAGAAGACCAACAAGAAAATGAAGAAACCATTGAAAATGATGGAAAAGATGACGAAATAAAGAATGAAGAGTAAATAACGACTAAGACTTAAGAGGTGTTAGGTTATGAAAGTTCATCCACAACAGCTAATTTCAGGATGTTTAATTATAAAAGATGTAATGGGTCAAACGTTGACGCCAATTATTCCTAAAAATACTGTTGTGGAGCCTATACACTTACAAGTATTAAAAAAGTTTAAAGTTTTAGAAGTTGAAGTTGCCAATAAGTTAGTTAATGGTGATGTTTTTGAGACAGATCAACAAAAAGTGATTACTGAAGAACAGGAAATGTCTTTTTATGAACAATATGTCGATGTAGTTAAAAAGACAAAGGATTTGTTTAAATCTTGGGATTATCGTTCGAAAGTTGATGTTCAAAAAATTCGTGAGCTTATTTACCCGTTAATAGAACAAGGGGAAAATAAAAGTGACGTACTGTTAAAAATGCATCATTATAATAAACCAGAAAACTATTTTTATTATCATATTGTATCAATGCCAGTAATTGCGACATTTTTGGCTAAACAGTTAGGTTATAGTAGTAAAGAACGTTTGAATATTGCACTTGCTGCTTTTTTAAGCGATATTGGAATGCTTAAGGATCAAGAAGGTATTTATTTACAAAACCGAAACTTAACACAAGAGGAATTTAAAAAGATTAGACAACATCCAGTTGAATCTTATCGGTTCATAGAGAATTTACCTGTTCATCAAGATGTGAAAGTAGCGGTACTTCAACACCATGAAAGAATAGATGGTTCTGGTTATCCTATGGGTGTTAAAGCAGATAAAATACACCCATTTGCTAACATTATTGCAGTAAGTGATGTATTCCATGCAATGACATCAGAAAGAGTGTATCGACGTAAACAGTCGCCATATAAAGTGGTAGAAGAGTTAATGAAAGATCATATTGATAAGCTAGATATGAAAGTATTAAATCAGCTCGCTAAGTCGATTGTTAACTTTAGTAATGGTACTCAAGTAAAACTATCAAATAATGAATATGGAACGATTGTTTTTACAGATGAAAGACATCCAACACGTCCTTTAGTTAAACTATCTAAAAATCAAGAAATTATAAACTTAATAGAAGATAAAACGATCTATATTGAGGAAATCTTATAATAAAAGCCATTAGTTGCGACGGTAACTAATGGCTTTTTTGCTATCTTCTACAAAGTTTTAAGTCTATTTACGCATTTTTACTTTTCTAATAGAAAACCGGTGTTGAGTGATAAAAATTATTGTATAATAAAAGATGTTGGAATAGCCTAAAATAATATAGTGACGAAGCTATTCAAATAGATTATTAAGAGATTGGATTTGGGGGAACGTTTATGAAACAAACTAAGAAAATCATCATGATGTTAACAATTACAGCAGTGTTTCTGTTTAGTTCTTTAGTCATTGCACCAATGGCAACTTTTGCAGAAGTTGATGTAGAAGCTGAATCAGCTATTTTAGTTGATGCTGAGACTGCCAAG
>NZ_AKIF01000014.1 GCF_000269905.1 Alkalibacillus haloalkaliphilus C5 | reverse complement strand
CCTTGGCAGTCTCAGTCATATCGAATGAGCGAAAGAATGATAAGTTCAAAGATGCAGCCTAAAATCAGAAAAGCCGTACTGTGTGCGGCTTTTTTGTATGGATGATAGATTTTTTTGATTATTTTGATAAAATATGAATAACTAGACTAGTTTTTAAGGGTGAAGACATTGGTAGAACAAAAGGTTTGGCAAAAGCTAAAACGAGTAATTGAGTTATACGATGAAATGTTAAGCACGCCACATCGGACTGAAATAGCTAGAGAATTAAGAGATGAAGACGACCTTTTTTTATTGCTCGTGTATTCGGACATGCTCGGTATTCCCAATCCCGCATTTTATTACACGTTGGAGTTATATCCTTTTATTATTGAGAGATTCCACGACTGGCATTTACGAATGGGCATGGAACATTCACCATTAGATGGCCTTCGCTGTTGTTAAAAACTTTTAAGTAAAGTGAGGGGTTAGATGAATATACAAGAACAGAAGATTATATTCGTTGGAGGGAAAGGTGGCGTTGGTAAATCAACTTCATCAGCAGCACTTGCTTTAGCCAATGCACAAGCTGGATATAACACGTTAGTCGTTTCAACTGACCCGGCCCATAATTTAGGTGATCTATTTCATCAGTCGTTATCACATGAGAAAACACAATTATCAAATCACTTATGGGGAATTGAAATCGATTCAGCAACTGAAACTAAACGCTACATGAACCAAGTTAAGGGTAATCTAAAAGGGTTAGTGAAGTCGAAAATGGTAGAAGAGGTTCATAGACAAATTGATCTTGCAAGTGCCTCTCCTGGTGCAGAAGAAGCGGCCTTATTTGATCGGTTAATTACGATATTAATCGAAGAACAAGCCCATTTTGACAAAATTATTTTCGATACAGCTCCAACAGGACATACAATAAGACTTCTAACATTGCCCGAGTTAATGAACGTATGGATTGATGGGATGTTAGAAAAAAGGCAAAAAATCAACGACAATTACACCCAACTATTAAATGATGGTGAACCAGTCGATGACCCAATCTATGATATTCTACAACAACGAAAAGAAAAGTTCGCACAAGCAAGAGATATTATTTTAAATGAAGACATAACAGCTTTTGTTTTTGTGTTAATACCTGAAAGGCTTCCAATAATTGAAACGAAACATGCGATTAAACAATTAAATCAATTTAACTTACATGTAAAAAACTTGATTGTAAATAAAGTCCTTCCCAAAGAAGCGGATGGACAATTTTTAGAGAAAAGAAGACAGATTGAAGTTAGCTACTTAAGAAGCATAGAAGAGCAATTTAAGGATCAATCTATATTAAAAGTCCCTTTATATGAAGAGGACATATCAGACTTAGATCGGCTCAATGTATTTGCCGACCAGTTAACCTCCTTAAACAAAACGCACGCTTAAATTAAATCTCGCCTTCAACTGACAATTGGGCGGGATGATTTTAATGTCACTTTTCTTAGTGGATGACGTCTAATTAAAGAGGAGGTCATTTTATGAAAAATTTATTGGTGATTCTAATAGTCGTCTTTTTATCAGCTTGTGGAACAGGCGCTGCTTCAGGTGAGCAAAATTCAAATGAACATCCAGGGTTTATTGGGTATGTCGCTAAAATAGAGGGCAATCAAATACTTGTTACTGAAAATAAAGTAGATGAAGGCGAAGCGAACCATGAAGATCTAAATCAATTTGGTGAAAAGGCTGGGCAGGCAATTTATTTTAGTCTAAGTGAGATTGATGAAAGTACGATTAATCAGTTAAATGTCGGTGATCACATTGAAGTGATTCACGGAGCTGTAGCCGAATCTTATCCAAGTCAGAGTTCCGCCAAAAAAGTGAATTATATCGATTAAAAGGCTTAAGGATTGATCTTAAGTCTTTTTATTTTGCAGGATTCGAAATCTCTATCTAGAACTAGGAAGTATAACTAACTTTGTGTGGTGATAATATGGAATATAGTCAAAATAAGATCAAGTTTTCTCTTCAGTTTCTCGCATATGGCTTACTATGTTGGCTGTTGTGGACGGTTTTAACAGGGTTTTTACTTTATGTTTACTCACATTTTGGCTTAACAAGAGAAGGGATTGGGGCGCTCGGATTAGCTGGTGCTGTTGCTCTTGTGTTAGCTTATGAAGATCGTAAGTTGCAATACTCGCGTCTTTATCCTGCTGAACCGAAGATGAAGTTTAATCATTTGTTTTATAAAGGGTTACTTAGTTCCGGTGTTTTATTAATTATAATTCCAGTTGTCGTAAGTGTACTGACATAGGAGCTCCCCCATTAGCCTAGTGCGCTTAGAACGTATCTAAAGAGGTGAAACAACAACTCATTATAATTATCGGAATATTGTAACAATTGGTCAGTTTTTCTAAGGCTTTCTACATTATTATATTAGTAGGAGGGATAGAAATGAGGAGGTTTTACATTTTACCCATACTGCTATTAATAGCGGTAGGTTGTAGTGATAGTGGTAATGAAACGTCGATCACAGACCCTCACAGAAATGCTGAATTAGAAGCCGTTAGTCAAGAAGACATAATTGTTATTAAATACGAAAGTGACAATATGGAACGTGGAGATAACCCATACAATTATTTAGGAAGAGATCTTGTAATTGACCCAGATTTTTATATAAATCAAGAGGTTCGAAGAGGGGAAGTTGTTTACTATGAACGACCTGAAGAATATTATAATTTCCTTGAAGAACGACAAGCATACTTTGAGAAACAAGGTGAGATTTTTGAATCACAAGCTTTACCAGAAAGTGTAGCTAGAGTAGTGGCATTGCCCGGAGAAAGTATAGAGATCCAAGAAGGGCAAATTTATATTGACGGTAGCATTTTAGATACGTTTTATGGTGATATTACGCTCAATCCAATGAGTCATGAATCTAATCAAGAGTTTAATATGGAGGCTGTAACAGTTCCAGATAACCATGTATTTGTTTTAGGGGACCTTGTATGGCGAAGTATAGATAGTAAACAGTACGGCCCTGTATCACAAGAAAACTTAATTGGAAAAGTAAAAGGATACCCAAAATAAGGCTCTCGAAGTACTTTAACTTTAAAATCAAATAGCACCTTTGAATTTGGTGTTCACCTTAACTTTAAGCCTATTTTTAGGCTTTTTTTAATTCACACTGTGATAAAATCATAAAAAAGAATAATCAGATGGAGAGGATCAAATGAAACTGACCGTAAAGCTGGCAAATGAAATGATTAGAAGAGTAAATGAAACAGTTGATGTACCAATAAATTTAATGGATGAAACAGGGACAATATTGGCAAGCTCTGACCCTGCTCGTATCGGGGAATTTCACTCGGGGGCTATGGTAGCATTAAAACGACAATCTACGGTCATTATAAAGGATGAACTTCTAGATCAGTATCCGAACACGAAGCCAGGAGTTAACATACCTGTTATGTTTCAAGATGAAATTATTGGGGTTGTTGGTGTGACAGGTGATCCCGATCATGTTTTTCAACTAGCCAATATGACGCGTATGACTATAGAGATGATTATTGACCAAACGGCGGTTGAACGACAAAATTTTGTGAGAGAAAGAAGGCTGCGTGATTGGATCCAAAAGTTAGTTCATCCATTAGGTTTTGATGAAAGTCAATTAGTACAAGAAGCAGATTACCTTGATGAAATTGATTTGAATCAATCCTATCAAATCGCAATTTTTACTAGTCATCATACAGCTTTCAATATTGATCAAATTACTCACACTTTAAATCAGTATGTGCCGCATTATGCATTCATAATTTTACTTAATCAATATGAAATTGTTGTCACATTTAAGAAAGAGTTAACAGATGGACAGTCATTAATCATAAAAGAGAATTTACCTGAAAACGGGCTTTACATTGGCACGTTTGATATAGGTGTAAGTGGTTTAAGAAAATCATATATGTTTGCTAAAGAAGCATGGTTTATGAGCGACTTTAGTCATAAGCAGAACGATGTTGTAAATATTAAAGATTTAAAATTGGAGGTCGCAATACGTTCAATTTCTAACGAAGCAATGGGGTTACTTAGCGATGAACAAGATGATCTCAATAACTTGAGTGACGAATATGTGCATTCTTTTTATGTGTATTTCAACTGTAATTTTCATGCGAATGAAACGGCACAACAATTACATATCCACAGAAACACGCTAAATTACCGATTAGACATGATTAAACAGAAAACTAATTTAAACCCGAAAAATGTTAAAGAAGCATTAATGTTATATATTTTACTGACGAGACAACGGTTTAGTCATTTGCACAAAATAATTGACTAAAAATTGTTATTTTTTATTCAAAATACAAATTGTTTTGTAACAAAATGTTCACTAAACTTGTCATTAATAGGAGGAATGACAGGCATGAAAATCACCGTTAGCCCAGATTCTTTTAAAGGGAGTTTATCAGCTAAACAAGCTAGTAATGTTATTGAACAAGGGTGTCAAACTGCAGATCCGTCAGTTGTTATCAAGAAAATACCAATGGCTGATGGTGGAGAGGGAACAGTTGATGCCTTAATTTATTCAACAAATGGAAAGCGCTTACATTTTGAGGTGACAGGTCCACTAGGAGAACCCATTTCAACAATTATGGGTGAAAGTGGTGTGAATCATGAAGCACTTATTGAAGTTGCAAGTGTGTGTGGGCTTATGCAAGTGCCTAAAGAAAAACAAAATCCACTTTTCACAACGTCTTATGGATTAGGGGAACTTGTAAAAAAAGCCCTGGATGTCGGCTACCGGCAATTACTCATTGGACTTGGCGGAAGTGCGACTAATGATGGTGGTCTTGGGATGCTTCAGGCATTAGGAGCTAAGTTCTATGATGAAAGTAATCATGAAGTTGGATTCTATGGTAATGACCTACAATTTGTAGCTCGTGTTGATTTAACTAACCTCGATCCACGTTTAGAGCAGTGTGAAATTAAAGTTGCATCTGATGTAGAGAACCCATTGTGTGGAGAAAATGGTGCCTCACATGTTTTTGGTCCACAAAAAGGGGCGTCAGAGCAAATTGTAAAACAAATGGATGAAGCACTAGCTCATTATAGTCAAGTTGTTGAAGGAGAGTTAGGTCGTACTTATAAAAACAAACAAGGTGCTGGTGCTGCAGGTGGGTTAGGTTTTGCGTTGATGGTAATGGGGGGAGAAATAATGTCTGGAGCCCAAGTAGTAGGTGAAATTGCTCGACTTGAAGATGAAATTAAATCAAGTCAATTAGTCGTTACAGGGGAAGGGCAAAGTGACTTTCAAACATTTTTCGGTAAAGCACCCGGTTATGTCGCAAAATTGGCTAAGAGACATAACGTGCCTTGTGTACTTATTTCAGGTGCAGTAGACGACCGGGAAGGGAAGCTTCGTGATTTGTTTTCAGGAGTGTTTGCGATTACGAATGAGCCGATGTCATTAGCAGAATGCATGGAGAATGCTGATCAACTCCTATTACAACAAACGGCAAATGTCGTTCATTTATTTAACAATTTAAGAAAGTGAGGGGAATATAAATGGAAGGTATAGGTTTAGTTATTGTTATTGTAGCTGCCGTTCTATTAGTTATTGGTTTAACAGCGAAATTAAATATGCATCCGTTCTTATCTTTAATCATTGCAGCCTTTTTACTCGGTATTTTTGCTGGATTGCCTTTAGCTGAAGTCGTAGAAGCAGTTAACACTGGTTTTGGCGGCTTAATGAGTGGTATAGGTTTAGTCATTGTGTTTGGTACGATCATTGGTGTTTTATTAGAGAAAACAGGTGCTGCTTATCGTATGGCAGAAGTGATTTTAAGATTAATAGGTGAAAAGAGACCTCAACTTGCGATGAGTATGATTGGTAGTATCGTCAGTGTACCTGTATTTTGTGACTCTGGTTATATTATTCTATCATCTCTTAAGAAAGCGATTGCAAAACGTGCTAAAGTGGCTGTTGCTTCAATGGCAATCGCGTTATCAACCGGTTTATTCGCAACGCATACACTCGTTCCACCAACACCAGGTCCAATTGCAGCAGCAGGTAATATTGGAGCAGAGCAATACTTAGGAACAATTATCTTAATTGGTATCGTAGTCGCGATTCCTACAATTATGGCTGGTTACTTCTGGGCGATTAAAGTTGGTACGAAGATAAAAGTTGAAGGCGAAGATGAAATGCAAATTGATTATGATGAGGTCGTGAAAGAGTTTGGTGAAATGCCTTCAGCAACAAAAGCATTTGCACCAATTTTTGTTCCGATTATACTAATCTCTTTAGGGTCAATTGTAACATTTGCAGGTTGGGAAGGCTTGTTCTTCGATATCATCTTATTCTTCGGTGCACCTGCTGTTGCTCTGTTAGTCGGTGTGTTATGTGCCTTTGCACTACTACCGAAGTTCGATCGTGAAACAATGAATGATTGGATTAATGAAGGTTTGAAAACAGCTGCACCAATCTTACTTATTACAGGTGCTGGTGGTGCGTTTGGTAATGTGATTTCTTCTACGAACATTACAGACTTTATTGAAAGTTTCGGTGATAATCCGTTCTTAACAGGCGCATTATTCTTACTAGTACCATTCCTAATTGCAGCGGCTTTAAAGACTGCACAAGGTTCTTCAACTACAGCATTAGTTATTACATCAACACTAGTTGCACCGCTATTAATTGATGTAGGTATTCAAGATCCACTACCAATGGCTTTAGTTGTTATGGCAGTTGGTGCAGGTGCGATGGTTGTATCACACATTAATGATAGTTACTTCTGGGTAGTTAAAGAATTCAGTGGTATGAGTGTGACACAAGCTTATAAAGGTCAAACGGGTGGTACACTCATTCAAGGTCTTGTAGCCATCACACTTTCGATCATTATTTGGATTATATTCGTTTAAGAGAATCATAGTTTAAGAGCAGGGAGATTTCCTTGCTCTTTTTTATGTTGTTAGATGGATATATTTGTTATAGAATTTATATTAAATTCTGAATTTTAAGGAGACGTTATGTACCGATACATATGGCGTGGAATGGCTGTCGGGATGACTGAGGCGGTTCCAGGTGTGAGCGGAAGTACGGTTGCTATGATTCTAGCAATTTATGAAAAGTTAATATACAATTTGAGCTTACTTTCAACGAAGGATCGAAAAGAAGCTTTGCCGTTTTTAGTTCCTTTTGGAGTCGGGATGATTTTTGGTTTTGGTTTATCCATTGTCATGATTCATATGTTACTAACTTATTTTAGAGCACCAACGTTGATCTTTTTTGTTGGGATTATAGTTGGTTTTCTTCCAGCGTTGTGGCAAGAGGGCGTCAAACAAGCGAAAAGAGATTATCGTCTAATCGATTACGTTGTTATGATTTTATTTATTACAGTTGTGGTTGTCGCTAGTCTGTTTAGTGATTTTAATCAGATTGAACTGTCAGTATTAGCCGTAAATGATGTCATCTTTTTAATGGTTGCGGGTTTTGTGGCGAGTACGGCACTTGTTTTACCCGGGATTAGTGGAGCTTTAATGTTAACGATTTTAGGCATTTATGAACTAGCGACAGCTTCGCTTGTTCAATTTTATTGGCCGGTCATTTTTTCAATTGGTATTGGGGTCATCGCAGGTGTTCTATTTATGAGCCGGTTAATCCAGTATTTACTTAGTCATTATACTCAATCGACTTATGCTGCAATGATTGGGTTAGTGTCAGGTTCGATTTTTGCTATTTTTAATACACTTAGTTGGATAGAGGTTGATCAGCTCATTACTCCATCAATTGTGTCTGGTCTTCTAGGGTTTATTTTTGTTACTGTCATGACTAGACGTAAGGGAGAGAGAGGTTGATTAAGTTTGATGAGTAAAATTTCTGCTGCTATATTTATCGTCATGTTGTATTGACTTTAATAATGGAGGGATTGGATGAATAGAAAGTGGATTAGTTCATTAGCTGTCGTGGTTGGGATGCTAATCCTGTTGTTTATATTGGCGACTACCCATTCTGATTTTCAACAAGCGTTAGAAAGAGCTGAATATAAAATGAGTCATTTAGTACTGATAAGTTTATGTGCATTTCTTTTTGGTGTGTTAATTGAATGGAAAGCGCTTGGACGGATTATTTTTGAGAAACGAATCAAAATAAATTAGCTTCTCGTACCGGCGATCTTGTTAACCGTTTTAACTTTTATACCATGGTTATATTGGATAGGCTGGTTTGGTATTAATCGACCGTTTTTTATAGATGTTTTTACGATAACAGAGACGCAAATTCTTCTTACGGGTTTGGCTGGTATACTTTTCGTTCGCGCGTTTGATGAGAGATAAAATGAGCAGAGGACTTGTTCCTCTGCTTTTTTGCGTTTTAGAACACATTTTTAATTCTACTATAAGTGCCGTTTCTAGAAATCTAACAAAACATATATTAATAATATATAGCAATCAATGTAGCAATTCTGAACTAAGATATTGACTCATATCATAGTAATAATTAGAGTTGTAGGTTTGTCATAGTTAAGCTGTGAAATGGTACAAGCAACTCAAATTGGGGTTTCATTGTTAACGACTCTCTATTGAAAGGGGTGAGAGTTATGGAATTAATTAGTTATATTATGGAGGATGCGTTAATTTTAATTCCTGTATTGATGATTTTAGGCAAAATGATCAAAATATCGTCGATCATGCCTAATCGTTTTATTCCATTTGCGTTGCTATCCATTAGTATTGTGTTTTCAACTATTATGATGGGCCTTTCTTTAGAAACACTAATTCAAGCGATTCTAGTAACTGGTGCTGCTGTCTTTGGGCATCAACTTGTTAAACAGATGAGAGAAATTAATTAAGTAACAATGAAAACTCCCGAGTGCGTGCTTTCACTCGGGAGTTTTTTAGATTTATTGAGTTAATGAGCTTTGCATAACGTCTGTTACTTGTTCAACTTCCCAATCGTCGTTTACATATAGGCCAACGACTTCCATGTCAAAGCCCCATCCACGAACGAGTTGAACGCTTTGCTTTATTTGTTCGACTTTTTCTTTCTTATCAATTGGGTTACCAGCGCAATCGTGGTGTCCAGCAATAGCAATGATTTTTGAACCGTGTCCATTATGGGAGATGCCGATTCGGTTTTTAATGGATGCTAATGTTTGAGCATCACCATCTAATAACACTTTATTAGGGCCAGCTTCATTAATTTTATCAACGTACTGTACTTGAAAATTTTCTCTTAACCAGTTCATAACAGGCTCTTGTACACGCCCGTCCATACAGTTAATCGCTGTTCCGAAAGTCGCTTCACTCATTTTTCAGTCCTCCTAATTGCAAGTCTTTAATTCTATTATACTGTGATTTGCTCTTGATGTCATGGGGGCTAGATTTTTTTAATATTGGAAGGAAAATAGTGGTTGTGGAGAGAAGTAGTTTGTAGAGACAAAAGGGGATGAGGAGAAAAATGGAAAACTGGATGATTGCGGTACTTATTGCCGTTGGGTTTATTGTTTGGATGTCACTTGAGTTTGCGACGGACCAAGATCGTGGTGGTGGATTGAGAGGCTTTTTGAAGTTGTTTAAGCAAAACCTTGTTGTTATGATTCCATTATTTTTAGTTGGTGGCGTCGTTTACTTTTTATTTTTTAGATAAAGGGGGAATTGTGTGACGAAGCGAAGAATTGGGTTATTTTTATTAGGTATTATAGTAGCACTTTTAATCATAATTCCGTTCTTCGGAAATCCATTAAATTAGGAAAACGCAGTGATGTCACTGCGTTTTTTAATTGATTTGACCTTGTGAGCTAGCTTCGATAATCCAATTAATCATATCATCTTCAGTTAAACAAGCTTGGAAAGTGACCCGTTCACCACCACCAGTCCACGTAATCCGTTTCCAATAGTTCTCCCTATCATCAATGCCGATTGCGTTATCATCTACTTGATAGACACGGTCGACAGTGTAACGAAAGGCATTACCATCAGAGTCTGTGATCACAAATTCATTAGGAAAGAAGGGCGCGTTGGCGGAAATGCCGAATAACGAGTTTTATTACCGAATAACGAGTTTTATTACCGAATAGAGGAGGATAGTTACCGAATAGCGAGTTTTATTACCGAATAGAGGAGGATAGTTACCGAATAGTAGACGCTGAACCTCTGGGCAACACATCATATAAGGCCTTCCGTTCACCGCTTTGTGAAATCATTCACAAAATCATCACAATCTAGCCAAAAATCCATCAAGATTTTGACGCTTCAGACCATGTTTTATGGGGTAAAATAGTATTGTAAGGTTTGATAGAGATAGCCCTTGAAGGAGGGGATCGAGATGTTATTGTTTGAGGATCCGGTGTTTTCGAGTCGGATGTTAACACTTCTTACACTCACGTTCCACGTGATTTTTGCGACATTAGGTGTTGGAATTCCACTCATGATTATGATTGCACAATGGGTCGGTATTAAGAAAAATGACTTGCATTACATTATGATGGCCCGCCGCTGGGCGAGAGGATTTGTCGTATTAGTTGCAGTAGGTGTTGTAACGGGTACGGCGATTGGTTTACAGCTCGCGTTATTGTGGCCTAATTTTATGGAATTAGCAGGTCATGTCATTGCACTTCCGTTATTTATGGAAGTTTTTGCGTTTTTCTTTGAAGCTATTTTTCTAGGAATCTATTTATATACATGGGACCGTTTTGAAAATCAGCGTAAGCACTTATTGTTATTAGTTCCAGTTGCAGTCGGTGCGACGATGTCTGCGTTTTTCATTACGACCGTAAACGGATTTATGAATGCACCTACTGGATTTAATATTGTCGATGGGCAAATGACAGGTGTAAGCCCAATTGAAGCGATGTTTAACGTAGCGACACCGACCAAAGTAGCTCACGTTATTTCTACAGCGTTTATGACTGCCGCGTTTGTGTTAGCGGCGATTGCAGCGTACCGTTTAATTCGTGGGTCTAACCACGTTTATCACAAAAAAGCGCTTCATATGACGATGAAGTTAGGTCTCATTTTCGCTGTGGCTACAGCTATAATCGGTGATTTTTCAGGTAAGTACCTTGCTGAGCATCAACCGGAAAAGCTAGCTGCAGCTGAATGGCACTTTGAAACGGAAGAGGAAGCGCCGCTCATTTTATGGGGCATTTTAGATGATGATCGAGAAGTGCGCTATGGCATTGAGATTCCGTATGCGTTAAGTATTTTGGCGCATAACGACCCAACTGCTGAAGTGATTGGCTTAAATGAATATCCAGAAGAAGAGCATCCACCAATGTTTGTCCACTACTTGTTCGATATCATGATTACAATCGGCATGTGGATGATCGCCTTATCACTAGCTTATTGGTTTGCGATGCGAAGAGGTTGGAATTTCGTTAAGAAAAATTGGTTCCGCTGGCTCATCGTATTAGGTGGCCCGTTATCGATGCTAGCGATTCAAGCTGGTTGGTGGATGACAGAGTTTGGCCGTCAGCCGTGGATCTTACGCGGTGTTATGACCGTGCAAGAAGCAGCGACGCAAAGTAATTATGTTGGCCATATGTTCTTCGTATTTGCTGGTTTGTACTTGATTTTAGGAATTGGCGTTGCTGTCGTCTTAAGAAAAGTATTCCAAGATAACCCAGTTGAAAAAGAACTAGCTGAACAAGGTGGTGATCAGTCATGAGTTATGAGTTAATCGGCATGGTCGTACTGTGGACGTTCTTGTTTGGCTACGTCATTGTCGCATCGGTCGACTTTGGTGCAGGATTTTTTAACGCTTATAGCTTAATTACTGGTAAACAACACATTTTAACCAAAGTCATTCAAAGGTATTTGTCACCAGTTTGGGAAGTGACTAATGTGTTCTTAGTTTTCTTTTTCGTTGGCATTATGGGATTCTTCCCATCGACAGCTTACTATTACGGAAGTATATTGCTAGTTCCGGTAAGTATTTCAATTATTTTGCTTGCGATTCGCGGTTCGTATTATGCGTTTGAGACGTATGGTAATAAAGGTCACCGAGGCTATGCGTTTATGTATGGCGCGACGGGATTAATCTTGCCAGCATCGCTATCAGTCGTGTTGACGATCTCTGAAGGTGGATTTGTCGACATGACAGATAACGGACCGTTCCTAGATTATTGGGCGTTGTTTTCTAGTCCTTTAACATGGAGTATTGTCGTTTTAAGTGTGACAGCTGTTCTATATATTTCTGCTGTGTTTCTAACGTGGTATGCGAATCGAGCAGGGGATTTTAAAGCGACAAAATTACTACGTCGGTACGCGCTAATATGGGCATTGCCAACGATTGTGACAGCTGGTGGAATTGTTTATGAGTTACGCTCACACAATCCAGAGCATTTTGAGTCACTCATGAATTTATGGTGGATGTTTGCAATTTCAATTGTGTTCTTCTTAATTAGTGTTTGGTTCATTTGGAAGAAGAAGAATTATGGTATTGCGTTTCTCTTGTTGATTGGCCAGTTCGCATTTGCCTTTTACGCTTACGGCATATCCAAATATCCGTACTTGTTGTATCCGCACTTAACTGTTTATGATGGTGTAACAAATGATGCAATGGCAATTTCGTTAATTGTTGCTTTCGTTGCAGGATTGTTATTACTCCTTCCATCATTGTACTTGTTAATGCGCTTGTTCTTATTTGATGACAAGTACGTTTCAGGTAAAAAATAAAGACGGGGTGATTAAACATGAGTGATTTTCTAATTTTATACGCACCGTTTATTACGTTGATTGGCGCAATTGCATTAGCCTTTTGGGCAGCTCTAAAAGGTAGTCATATAGATGGAGAGTAAGAAAAAAGGATAGCTTTTCTTAATATAAGTAGTTCAGTTTTGGAGTGCAAATAACTTGTACCCTTAATTGAACTACTTTTTTAAATTAACTTTGTAACTTACAAAGCAACTCCTTTGTTAACTAAATGGTGTACCATTTAAGTAATTCTAGAATGAGAAATATTTCAGAGTTAAAAAGCTTGTTGAAGAATTTGAACAGCCATGTCTATATAATTAATAGATTTTTCTTTATTGCCAAAACATTGTAATCAGTTATAATGTAATATGACTTTATAATATTTTTACAAAATAAGGGGGAGAATGGCTTATGTCTGAACAACAAACTAAAAAGAAATGGTATAAGAAATGGTACGTTTGGGTGATAGTGGTTTTAGTTATCGTGGTGATAGGACAATCTGGCGACGATGCAGAAGTTGCTGATGAAAGCTCAGAAGTGGTAGCTGAAGAAGAAGAGGCTACATCTGAGGAAGAAACAGAAGAAGACGCTAATAAAGAAGATGAAGAAGAGGAAGACGTGAGCAATGAGAAAGAAGAAGCTAGCAACGAGGAAGAAGAGGCTAGCAACGAAGAAGAGGTCGTAGAAGAAGACGATGTGGACATGACAATGTCAGAGGAAAATGCAGTACAGTCAGCTAGAGATTATCTTAATTATTCAGCTTTCTCTAAAGAAGGATTAATCGGCCAACTAGAATTTGAAGGCTATACGTCTGATGAAGCCGAGTTTGCGGTTGACCACATTGATAGCGAAGTTGATTGGAACGAACAAGCAATTCAAAGTGGACAAAGCTATCTTGATTATAGTGCATTCTCTAAGCAAGGGTTACTCGAACAACTAGAATTCGAAGACTTCACAACAGAGCAAGCGACACATGCTGTTGAACACCTAGATGGTGAAGTTGATTGGTATGAGCAAGCAGTTAAGAGTGGCGAGAGTTATCTTGATTATAGCTCATTCTCAAGACAAGGTTTGATTGAGCAACTAGAATTCGAAGGTTTCACAACAGAACAAGCGACACATGCTGTTGACGAAATTGGATTGTAAATAAACAACAAAATTAATACATTGTTAAGAAACAATTATAATCTAAAAGCTCTGCTTCTAAAGTAGAGCTTTTTTTAGTTTAATAAAAAGTACAGTGTAATAACCTACTATTAAATATGTGTCTTGAATTTATACAACAATGTTTTTTGCATCGCTAAATTTCGAAAATTTTGATAAACTATATTGGAAATGAGGGAGGAATACGAAGTGAATGCATTGCAATATTTAAACGAACATCAAGATCAAATTTTGCGTGATATAGAATGGATCGTAAAGTGCGAGTCACCGTCAAGGCGAAAGGATTTGTCTGATCAGTGCGCTGATGCGATTTATCAAATGTTTTATGAACGGCTCGGTGTGTACGGTGAAGCATATGAACAAGAAGAGACAGGCAAGCATTTAAAGTTTGAAATTAGACGTGGTGACAAGACGGTCGTCATGTTGGCACATTATGATACGGTTTGGGAAGAAGGCGATCTTTCTTATTACATAGAAGGGGACAAGGCGTACGGTCCTGGAACAGTTGATATGAAAGCAGGCTTAGTCCAAAGCATGTGGGCGATTAAAGCATTGCAAGAGCTCGATATTGAACTAGATTATAAGATTAAATTTTTAGTAACGGCGGATGAAGAGATTAAAAGTCCGACTGGTCAATATCTAATCAAAGATGAAGCAAAAGATGCTGATGTCGTTTTAGTCGTTGAGCCACCAACAGGGTATGAAGGTTTAATCAAAACGGCCCGAAAAGGTGATGCGACTTATGACATTAAAGCGATCGGTGTGGCATCACATGCAGGCAATGATCCGAAACCACAAGCGAATGCGATTAATGAATTGGCACATCAAATTGTGAAATTGGAAAGCTTGGCTGATCTTGATAAAGGCACGTCGATTAATGTTGGTGTTATTCAGGGCGGTAGCAAACGAAACGTGACAGCAGCAGAGGCTGTGATGGAAGTTGATTGCCGCTTTTCTAAAAAAGAAGAAGCGCACCGCATTGATGAAGCGATTCAAGCATTTAAGCCTGCATTGAACGAAACGCAATTAGTCGTTGAAGGCGAAATTGGTCGATATCCAATGGAGCGAACAGAACAAACTGTTGAACTTTATGAAATGGCAAAAGAAGTCGCAAGTGATCTTGGACTGGAACTCGGTGAAACATTTGCTGGCGGCGTGAGCGATGGCAATTTTACCTCTGCAATGGGCATCCCAACATTAGACGGCCTTGGTGCAATTGGTGACGGCTTGCACGCACCGCATGAGCATATTGTGATAAGTGAACTCCCTAGACGTGGGGCGTTGCTTGCTGGGGTGTTGGAGAAGTTGAATGGGTGAATCAAAAACAAAACCGCTTGGAATAAGTTCCAAGCGGTTTTGATCTGTTTGTTTTATTGGAGTCTAAATATTGCTGTCAAACAAACTAGGGAAAATGCAATAAGATAAAAATATCCTAAACCCTTT
This sequence comes from Alkalibacillus haloalkaliphilus C5, assembly GCF_000269905.1. Taxonomy (GTDB): domain Bacteria; phylum Bacillota; class Bacilli; order Bacillales; family Alkalibacillaceae; genus Alkalibacillus; species Alkalibacillus haloalkaliphilus_A. The sequence goes on along the minus strand of NZ_AKIF01000014.1, from coordinate 13,570 downwards.
CTGTTACCTTTAACGTATTCCATGCCAATTGATAAAAACATAATAGGTACAAGGTAAAAGGCAAGGTTAAAATTGCTATCAAAAACTAGCTTATATGCAAGTGATGCTAAAGTTATAATGGCTAAGCTTATATTAAACTTTTGTAACAAAATTCCACTCCTAATACTTTATTTTCCATAATAACAAATCATGATTTCGTTAGTCTTATTATTTTTACAAAATTTTTATTGATCCACAGTGATTTTGTCCGACAATTATGATTGGTCGTCCGACAATAAGTCAGCTTTGTCCGACATTAGTGCCAATTCGTCCGACAATTATGATGGCGCCATCTGGTATTCGGTAATAAGTCTTCATATTCGGTAGTTATCGAGCTCTATTCGGTAATAAACCATCTTATTCGGTAACTATCAGCGTCTATTCGGTAATAAACCTCGCTATTCGGTAATGATCAACCACTATTCGGTAATTATCGCCTACCCAATCACAACGTATCTTTCTCAATCTCTTTCAATTGATAAAAGTAGCCTTTCCGTGCCATTAACTCATCAAAAGTTCCTTGTTCGACGACTTCTCCATGATCCATCACAATGATGTGGTCCATATTTTCAAGTCCTTTTAAGTTGTGACTTACGATTACCAACGTGTCATTCTCTGCATCGCGCAAAATTTCGGTCATGACTTCACGAGCTGTCACTTGATCTAATGAAGAGGTGGGTTCGTCGAGTAGCCACAAATTGGTATCGCGTAAAAATAGACGAGCGATTGCAAGTCGTTGTTTTTCACCACCTGATAAGTTGTCGCCTTTTTCGTATACTTCGTCAGTTAGTGAAAAATCGGTAAGGCGTGCCCGTTTTAGCGCGTAAGTTAGTTGTTCATCACTAGCGTCTGACAGTAAGTTGTCGCGAATTGTTCCGGTGAAAAATTGTTGGTCTTGCATGACGGTGTTCGTCTGTTGCCATAAGCTTTCAGGTGTTATTTGGCTAACCGCTTGGCTGTTAATATACACTTCGCCAACACTTGCTTCTTCCAATTTTAATATTAATTGAAGCAAGGTTGATTTCCCAGAACCACTTGCACCGATGACTGCTGTTTTGCTGTCAGAAGGAATCGATAAACTAACATTTTTCAGAGTCGCGCGTGGTTCGTTCGGATAAGTGAAGTCGACACCACGAAAGGAAATGTCGATCGCTCCAGCGTCGCCTAAAGGTTGTATTGGCTCATTAACTGCCTCATTCTCATTAAAGAAAATTCGATTCGCTGCCTTTTTATTTTCTAGGAAATATTGCGGAAAGGCTGCCATTGGTTGTGTGTTTTCAAAGACGGTTAACGTCAGGAGCATGAACATCGCGAGCCACACACCATCCATTTGGCCGCTTACAATCAGCCAACCGCCAACTGCTAAGACAGCCCAAGCCATCAATAATCCAACCCAACCATCGAGTACTTGATTCCATAATTCATGTTTTCTTTCTTTCGTTTGCGCTTGAATTAACTCATCATTCGCAGTGTTAAAAGCTTCACCTTGATCAGCTAACTTCTGGTGTATCTTTAAATCTTGATAGCCAAACAGCAACTCTGTGGCTTGTGCTGATAAGTCACTGCGTTTTTCTTGGACGGGTTGCTCGGTCGTCTGACGCACTTTAGCAAACAAAGCGGGTAAGATGACTGTCGATAATAACAAGCCAATGACTAACAGAAGCGCAATCCAAAAGGAGAAGTAAAGTGTAAATAAAACCGTGCTTAAAAAGATGAGCACCAGTACAATAGGCGGATAAAAAATTCTTAAGAAAAAGTTTTGTAATGACTCAACGTCAGAGACGAAACGTGATAATAAGTCACCTGTGCGAAACCGTTGCACTCTTGATGGTGTTAGACTTTGAAGTTTCTCAAAAAATTGCACGCGAATGTGACTTAACATCGTAAAAGTCGCACGGTGTGAAAAGTAACGTTCGCTATAACGAGATAATGCACGTGTGAAACCGAGTAATTTTACGATCGCGATGATGACGGTCAAAGCAGTGATCGGCACACCTAAAGCAGCTTGTGAAATTAAATAACCACTTGCAGTAAACAAGCCAACAGCGGCAATTCCTGCGATAAAACCGAAGAGGATCGACAATATGACATCTCGTTTTTCTTTCATTAATTGTCTTATGACGATGTTAAGACCAGCCATCGCGCTCACCTCCAGCTGTATCCCCAATTAAGGATTGGTATGTTGCGTTCGTTTTGCTTAATGCGTCGTGTTGACCTGTTCCGACAACTTGCCCTTCATCCATTACGATAATTTGATCGGCCTTTTGAATCGTGTGCATGCGGTGGGCGACCGTAATAAGCGTCGCATGTCTAGCTAATTTTTCAATAGATTCGTTTAACACTTGTTCAGTTTTTAAATCAAGCCCAGTTGTCGGTTCATCAAATAAAATAATGGATGGCTGTTTTAAGAAAGCCCGCGCTAGTGCGACACGTTGTTTCTCCCCACCTGAAAGGCCGCGTCCACCTTCACCGATCACTGTGTGCAAGCCGTCATCTAATAAGTCAATTAAAGGTTCTAGTCCAGCTTGTTTTGCAGCATGCTCAATGTCTTCTTTCGTTGCACTCGGCTCACTCATTTGTATGTTGTCATAGATCGTTCCTGAAAAAATATAAGGATGTTGTGAAATATAACTTAGTTCATTAAACCATGCATGTTCGCCAAGTCGGTCCTGTTCAATATCATTAACGAAAACCTCGCCACTATGAACTGGTAAGAGGCGGGCGATTAAGTGAAGTAACGTCGTTTTACCTGCACCACTTTTTCCAACGATCGCGACAAAACTTCCTGCTTCAATTGTTGCTGATACGTCTTGAACCGTCTCACTTTCATCATAAGCAAATGACACTCCACTTAACTGAATTCGAGGTGGACGTGAAGTTAGGGATTTTTCACCCCAAGATAGTTCTTCAACTGGTTCGTTTAATTGTCCTTCAAGCTTTCTACTTGCTGTTAAACTTTCACGACCAGAATGAAAAGCACTACTTAAGTCTTTTAGCGCAATGTAAAATTCCGGTGCTAATAACAAGACGAAAAAAGCAGTTGCGAACTTAATCGTATCAAAAATAATTAATCCAAGAGCTAATTCAAGTGCGATTAGCCCCATACTTAACATCGAGATTAATTCCATCATAAATGCAGAAGTGAACGCGACAGCTAACACACCGAGTGTTGCTTGTCTAAAGTTGATGCTACTGTCCTCGATTCTTGATTTCTCTCGATCAGACTGACCAAAAAGCTTTAAAGTCGTTAACCCTTGTAACGAATCTAAAAACTGTCCGGAGAAAGAGGAGAGTTCATTTAATTGTTCTTCAGATTTATCTTTCGTTTTCATGCCGATAATCGCCATAAATAATGGAATAAAAGGTGCAGTTACTAAAATAATGACACCTGACACCCAATTTTGTGTAAAAATGATAGCTAAAATTGCCAGTGGCACAATCGTCGCCTGAATCATTTTCGGAATGTATTGACTAAAGTAGCTGTCTGTTTGTTCAACGACGTTAATGAGTTGAGTTACTTTTTCCCCAGATCGACCTTGTGAAGATAAATCGACTGGCTGCTTCGTAAAGTGGGTTAGCACACGGTTTCGAAGCTTTTTCTTCGCTTGATTAGCTGAGTGCAAACCAATTAAACCGTTTAAGTAGTTCATCCCTGCGCGTAACGAGATGACTAACAATAACAGCCCTAAGCTAGGTAAAATGGCAGTGAAAGTAGCGTTACTTAAAAAGATCGCTTCTATAATAGAGACGATTAAGTACGCTTGTGCAATGATCGTCAGTGCCATTACAATGCTTACGATACTTAACTGAATATAAGTTTGTCGTTTAATTAAAGGTTTTAATAGCATAGTGAATGTCCTTTCATCCTTCTAACACTATTTTACGCTTTTATCAGTCTTTTTTTAATTGAAACGATGTAAGAAGTCGATGAAATTTTATTGAACCTTGTTAGAATTGTTGCAAAATCGTTTATAATGGTAAATAGATGAATGAAGGAAGGGGACGAGCATGAAAAAAATAATCGTATTATTAGTCGCAATGGTTGTGCTTACAGCGTGTCAAAATAATGATGATGAAGATGCAGGTGCAATTGAGCAACCGGAAAATTTAGATGAAGCATTAGTCGACTTCCAAGACGGTGACCCGACGGATGAAGAGTCATACTTAGGTGCTTGGATCACGTACCAGTCGGATGATGAACCTTACGAGATTTTAAGAATTGAAGAAGAGGACGGCGAGTATCACTTCAATTATAATGAAGTCGGTTCAGAAGGAAGGCTACTCCAAGACATAATCGGTGTGTTAGATGAGTTTGAAGATGGTTATGGGCTATTTGAATATGATTCAGACAGATTTGGCAGTAGTGGTCAATTTGAGCTATTCTTAGAAGAAGATGGGATTCATTTAGTACAGGCAATCAATTTAGAAAATCGTGATGAGACAGCTGAGCATGAGTTGTTTTTTGATAAGAAATTGGAGAGGTAAGTCATGAGTAACTTAACAGAATATGAAAATTCAGCATTATACGATCAAGAGCAAGATCATTATGTTAAGGACGTTCTGTTTTTAAAAAGTTGGGCAAAAGGCGTGAGTGGATCTATTATTGATCTTGCGTGCGGTACTGGACGAGTCACTTACTCGTGAATGTTTTTATGAAAAGTGAGTATGATCCTGTTTCCCAATTACAACATAATAAGACGATTAGACAGTACATGGAAGGGCAAGAAGTGGTTAAACAACTAGAGACTGACATTACTTTACATTTTTCCTATCCTAAAGAGATTGAGAGAATGCTTGAAGAACAAGGCTTAGAAATCGTTGAACTGTATCAAGATTGGGAACGTTCACCTGTATCAGGTGATTGTCGTGAACTTGTGTACGTTTGTAAAAAAGTTAATTAGTTTGAGGGATGTGGCTAAGGCCAGATCCCTCTTCATATTTACGTTCACTCTTCTTCTTGTTTCCGCCTACGAAGTGAGTCCCACAAAATGATTGTGATCGCTACCAGAACAAGGATTAACGCAATGAAAAAGGTTACGGGATGTCCATAAAGCCGATTTATAACCGCCATAATCGCGGTTAGTAATATTAATATAAACATCCAAACATTTTTAGACATAGCATCACCTCAAGTTTATGTTACTAGTTTTCCTATATATGCTAATTTTATAAGCTGTAGCAAATGACTGCAATTAGCGGGATTTAAAGTTTAATAATATTTTGATTTTTTAGTTATTAACTTGTAAAATTATAGCAAGTTATACATATAAATGGGGGATTAAATGGGCGAGGTGGCGTTATTTCGCATCGTTTTAATATTATTTGTCCTTATTGTAGGGGCCTTGTTGCGAAATGGTATGACAGGTGGTGGGCCGCACCAATCACAACAGGGATTATATGTTTCTTAGTTTTGAGTTTTTATGAACTCTTTGTAGTTGGTATAATCAGGTTTCATTTTTTTGAGGCACTTATTTTTCTTTCGATTGCTTCGATTATGGTTTACATTGGCTTAGATCGCATTTGGAAAAGTAAACTCGTCCCAGTGGCATTAAGTGTCGTTTTAGTTTCGTTAGTTGGCGTTTTATTTTATATTGAGCAGTCTAAACATATAACGATGGAGCAAGTGATCACTGAAGAATATGGTGAGGATTTTGAAATTGATCGACTAGATATTGATAATCGCATTAATCGAACGAGTGTGTCAATTGATGATGAAAATATGCTTCGTGAGTGGAATGATTTATTACACGAGCTTGAGTTGAAAAGGCAAGAAAGTTGGCCGAGGTCTTTATATGTACTTGAATTGTACGTTGATGGGAATCGGCATACGATGGAATTAGATATGTTTGGCAATATATTTATTGAAGGCCAAAACTATTACATTTTTAACTTTGAGGAAGTTAAAGAGTTGCTAGAGGATAACTCAATTGATTGGTCAGAGTAAAGGGGAGAGAAATGCTAACTGATTTTGATCTAATGACTCTCGTTGTTTTATTAGTTATTTTATTTGTGAGTGTTGTTGTTTCGTATTTCTTTGCATGGTGGTGGGCACCACTTATTTCAGTTGTTTCATTCATAATGGCTGGAATGTTGTTTGGGAGGCTAGATATTATTTCGGTTTTAATATCAGGGTTTCCACACATATTCCTACTTGCACTTAGTTCGAGTTTAATACGCATTTGGGTTGATGGGCGTTCTAAGAAGACGAATCGAATGTTGTTAGTTACTTCTGTTGTGTTTATAGCTTTAGTAGGCGTAATCGCGCATCAGCTACGTTTTACGACGATTGATGAAGCCGTTTTAGATAAGTTAGATGAACAAAATTTGAGATTTGAAATTATTGCACGAGACAATCATGTTCCTTACCAAAGAGCATTCGTTGAAGATGAACAATTAGCGGAATCAATCCTTAATGACCTATCAGGTATGGAACTAAGAGAAGAGTATTACGGTTATTTAGATACACAATATTCATTAATCACTTCTGGAAGTGAATACATTATGATAGACTTTGATTTTGAACAAGGACTTGTTTACATCCATCGTGATCTATACAGCATCCGTTCAGAAAGTGATTATATAGAGGCCTTTGAAAATGAAGATATTGAATGGGAAGAATAGTGGGGGAGTAAGAGTTTGTTAGTTAATATGTTAGTGCCAGTGTTAGCGGTGTTGTTATCCGTATTGGCGTCGTATAACTTTAAATGGTGGACGGCTCCAGTTTTTACGTTTATAACATATGTCGGGTTTCAGTTGATCGCTGATTTGTATACATTTGGTGTTGCTAGTTTGTTTGGAATAATTGGGGCGAACTGGCTTCACATTACGGTTTTAATTATTTTTGCTACAGCAATTAGATTCGCTGTAACAAACTTTGAAAAAAGGAAAACGAAAATTATTTACGTCACCGGTATGGTGTTTGTGTTAGCAATGTTTGATTTAATCGCTCAAGCTCAGACAATGACGTTTGGAGAGCTAGTCGACGAAGAATTAAGTCCGACTTTATCAGAAATTACCATACTAGATGAACGATTACGTGAAGATATTGTTATTGATGATGAAGAGACGATTCATCAAATATTAAACGATTATAGTGATATGACACTTAGAAGTGGTGTGGGCGCCCGGGTCAGTTACAGGGATGCCATTACTATAGAAACGTTGAGAAGAGGTGGAGGTTCAACTCGTATGTGGATCGGTGAAAGTGGTATTCGTTTGAGCCTTAATCACGTTTATCGAGTAGAAGATCATAACGAGTTATATGACTTTTTACATGAAATAATGGAAGAAGAACTAGAGTAAAGCACCTTCTTAAGTTGAAGGTGCTTTATGTTGAAATCGCTACTTTTTAAGGTCATCTTTTTCAATGAGTTGGCCGACTTCTACATCGAATTGCTTTCCAGGATCGTTAAGTGAGTAAATGCGTGCTTTTCCAGAGTTTTCATCAACGTCCTGTATGTAGATACGCTCGCCATTGTATTGCACATCTTTCATATCAGGAGACTGAGAAATTTCCTTTGCTCTTGTCTTATCCATCTAATACCTCCTAGGTTTAGTGAGGACCTTCTTCAACTAAATGGTCAATTTCGACGTCTTGTTTATCATCAACGTCTGACAGTGGTGAGATTGTCGCTTTGTTTTCACCTGGATGAACATCTTGAATGAATACAGGTTGTCCTTGGTAACTAACATTAATTAAAGTTGGTGATTCATAAATTTCTTGTACACGACCTATTTCCATCGTTTTCCTCCTTATATAATTTTCCTCTATTAGCGTGACTCATTGTAGGGAAGGTTATACATGTTTATCGGAATTAAATATGAAGTTGAATTCGATGGAGGTTAAGTTATAAAAAAAGAACTACCATATAACTGGAAGTTCTTAATGGTGGTTCTAACTTAATTAAAGAAAGTAGTAGAAACATAGAACTAAAAATGCTAAAGAAGACAAATTTAAGACGTAAACGTTAGAATGTTTTAAGTATCGCCACTCTAAATAAGCGTGTGGCCCAATAATAATAGTTATAAAAAAGATCGCAATGTATTGGATATAATTTAAAATCCCATCAAATCCAAGCCCAAAATAAATAATAGCGACAAAAGCGAGCATTAACCCGGTTGTGACGTGCATGGCTTTACGTCCATCTGAATTCTTAAGTTTATGCTCATCATCATGAAAATGGATATAATGCAAAACCCCATGCGCGCCTGCTTGTATTAATAACAAAAAAGATATGGTGACCCCCATAAGTATACACTCCGAACTTAAAAAGTTTTGCTGAAAATATGTTAACATAATATTAGCATAATTTTGAAGAGTTGGAATGAATGTGTTGCTATTAAAATTAAGTTGGTGATCAAATGTATCCTCCTGAATCTATTTTATCGGTTTGGCGTAAGTTTGATAATTTCCCTTTAGAAGTTTTAACGAAAGTTTGGTATGACCAGCAAAGTCTGGACGAAAAACAACGGTCTGTAGAATTGATGAAAGAGCATCGGCAACAGTACGGCACATCTGGAAATTGTTTTGACTTATCCATCTGGCTTTTACAAGAGTTTAAAGAGAATGGATTGTATGCTTATCCGGTTGGGCATGATTGGTACACTGAAAAAGCACATGTTGCTGTCGTTGTTTTAGATGAGTGGGGGCGAAGGTATTTGTGTGATTTAGGTGATCAGTGGATTTTGCCTATTTTGCTAGACGAAGAGAGTGAAGATTTTACGAATGAATCTTTAACAGGTTTCTTCCCAGCCGCACGGGTAGAAGTTCGGCCTAAGCCAGAAGAAGTAACGATTGTTTATCATCGTCCTGGAGGGAAACTTTCATCACAAACATATCAGCTGGAGCCTTTAACTGAATCAGAACTGTGGATAATGGCTGAATTCTCTCAACAAAATATTAATCCACGACCTTTAATCGAAAGTCGAGTACATACCCCTAGTGAAGTACAACATTGGGAGTTTAATAATTGGGAAAGTTTTTTAAGTACGAATGATGGATTGTTTTATGATCCAAAATTAGAGAAAATAGATTTGTTAGCTGAGAGGATTTCATTGCGAACGGGTATCGTTCAGAAGTTCGTTATTGAAACGTTAGAGATGTACGCGACATTAAGTCAGAAAATTAGGTAGAAAGAGGATGCAGCATGAGGTTAAAATGGACATGGATTGCTTTAATTGTTGTCGTTGTTTTATTCGCTGTCATGACGATGTCTAGTAATGAAGAAGTAGTAGAAATGATCGTTGATACTGGAGAAGAGCAGTATACGATTTCAGGTGAGGATAGTTTAGAACGCTTTTTAGGTTATTGGGATGAAGTTGAGTGGGGTGATCATACGATGCCTAATATGGAGCGTTCACAAGATGTTACTGTAACACACGTTTTAAGTGATTCTGAAGAAGAACTAGATTATGTCATTTGGTTCCATGATGATGGTTCTGCTACAATCGTTAGCCCGAAAGCGGGTGAAGGAATAGGCGAGTGGGACGAAGAGTTTGGCATGTTAGTCGAAACAGAATTGCTTGAGTAGTCTTAGAAGAAAGGGTTTTTAAATGCGGTATACGATCTATCAAGCAATCGTCTTAGCAGGATTAGTACTTTTAGCTTTTGTAACAGAACAACTCGAAGTTGTTGGTTTAAGTGATGGTTCTGGAATTTTCTTATATATTATAGGTTTACTAGCCTATATCGCCATTGTGGTTAGTTGTTTTAGCTTGATCTTTTATTGGCAGACAAAGAAAAGTGAGACATTTTTAATTCACCCGATTTGGGAAAAGATGCCTGTCATTATATCGATTGTCTTCTTCTTATCGGCAGTCGTTTTAATATTTCTAATGGAATTCGGCGGTTATGGACTAGTTTCTGAATACCGCGGCTTGATGTATTTATTAATCTACTATTTTATATTTCTTTTAAATATAATGGGTATCGCGATGGTATATAAAACCAGTCGGAGCGAGTTAACGAAAAAACAGATTATTGAACGAAGTGGTATATTGACAGTCGGTGTGTTGGCTGTTATTTGGTTTATTATTTAATAGAGAAGAGTTTCTTATTAGAATAGAGGGTGGTCAATATTAAACAAATCATGTTGTTACTTGCTGTCATGGTATTCGCTGTGCACCTTATTTAGACCCGAACGAAAGCTTTGAAGTAATATCGGTCGGCGAACGTGACGCTTATGTCAATCGATCTTCAGACAGAGTGCAAATTTATATTCCTGTCGATGACTGGTTATATGAAATTGTCTCCAGTGAAGAAAATATTTCTGAAGATGAGTTGTTAACTTATATGGAAATGTTTATGAATTAAATAGTTAAAAGAAATAAAAGCTTGGGGAGTTCCCTAGGCTTTTTGTTTTATACATTAAGGTCAGATATCTAAATACAAAGCAATATGTTATACTGGCAGAAAAAGGAGGATGATCAAGATGGACTCTGTTATTAGACCGTTAGAACAAAGTGACATCCGTGCTGTGCAACAAGTAGCGCAACAAAGCTGGCATCATACATATGAAGGGATTATTCCCCGACATATTCAAGATACATTTTTAACTGAAGCGTATAGTGACTTGAATATGCAGCGTCGTCTTGATCGTGGTGGTGTATGGGTAGCAGAAAACCAAGATGGAATCGTTGGTTTCGCCAATTTAACTCCTGTTAATGATCACAATGAAGCAGAATTAGTAGCGATTTATATATTACCAGATCATATTGGGTTTGGAATCGGAACGAAACTACTACAAAGTGGTGTAAGCCAGTTAAAAGGTTTACAAAGGTTATATGTAGAAGTTGAAAAAGAGAATGAAGTTGGATTGAAGTTTTATGAAGCTAAAGGATTTAACGTATTAAAAGAGTATGACGATGTTTTTGCAGGGCATACGTTAAAGACGTTACAAATGGTGAAGGATTATGAGGAGGTTTAATATGAGCTTAACGGTTCGAGCGGTACTTGAGTTCTTGCGATTGGCTGTAATCTTTTTCTTTATAGGCGGTGTGCTGTCATTTATGTTTATTAACATTTATAGCGCGGTTGGGATTGAAAGCAGTACACTTGTTGGAGTTGGCGTTATGTTAGTCGTTTTTGTCCTTTACCGTAATCGTTTGCAGTTTAGTGGTTGGTATAACGGTAAGCAAAGAAAGCGTCTGTCGACATCCACAACACGCTGGTTAGTAGCTGGAAGTTTAGTATTGATTTTATCACCAGTTATTCGTGAAATGGTTACGTTAATCGTTTAAGGGGGAAAACGGATGACAATCACTAATGTGCCTGGTATTAAAGTCGGCCATAAGCAAAATGAAGTAGCAAGAACTGGGTGTACCGTTATTTTAACTGAAGACGGGGCAACGTGTGGCGTTGATGTTCGTGGGTCTGCACCAGGAACTCGTGAGACAGATTTACTTGACCCAGTCAATTTAGTCGAACAAGTTCATGCGATTAGCCTTGCTGGTGGTAGTGCTTATGGGTTGGATGCAGCATCTGGTGTCATGCAATTTTTAGAGGAAAAAGGTGTCGGCATGGACGTTGGAGTAGCGAAAGTGCCAATCGTACCGAGCGCGATTTTGTTTGATTTGGCTGTAGGGGACGCCAATGTAAGGCCAGATCAAAAGATGGGTTATGAAGCAGCAAAAATCGCAAGTCATTCACCTGTTCAACAAGGAACAGTCGGTGCAGGTTGTGGTGCGACAGTTGGCAAAATTGCTGGTTTTGAAGCGGCGAGTAAAGGTGGATTAGGCAGTGCATCAATTGAACTGGAAAATGGCCTTGTCGTCGGTGCAATTGTGGCGGTGAACGCTGTTGGTGATGTATGCGATTCTGTGACGGGTGAAATATTAGCCGGTGCGCGCAACTTAGAGACAGGTGATTTTTTAAATAGTGCTCAAATGATGCGTAAACAACCTAAAGTAGATGGAATGGCTGGAACGAACACGACAATTGGTGCTGTTGCAGTCAATGCAAAATTAACGAAAGCAGAAGCGAAGAAAATCGCCCAAATGACGCAGAACGCGCTTGGCCGAACGATCTCACCAGCCCATACGATGTTTGACGGTGATACGATTTTTGCTTTAGCAACTGGTGAAGAGCATGCTTCTGTTGATTTAATTGGACAATTGGCGACTGAAGTGATGGAAAAAGCCATTTTAAATGCTGTTGGAAAATAAATGAATAAAAAGTAGCCTCCCGTTTCACAATAAGAAAGGTAATTAAACGGAGGTGAATGAAATGGCTCGTATCGCAGTAGAAAATAACATGTCTGACCTACAACAAGCGCTTGCTCAAGCTGGGCATGATGTCATTCAATTAGAAGGTGAACAAGTGCCAGATTGTGATTGTTGCTGTGTTTCAGGACAAGACAACAACATGATGGGAATGAGCGACAAAGCAACAAACGCACCAGTCATTAACTGCAACGGCATGTCGACAGATGAAGTCGTTGAAGCTGTGAATAGTAAGGTGCATTAAAACAAGGTGAAGAGCTGCCTATTAGGAGGCAGTTCTTTTTTTGATTGTTGAAGGTGTCAGCCTATTCACAAAACTTACAACAAATGGTATTGTGGAGATAATTGTAAAAAGGAGGTAGGGGATTGAGGAAGGTTGGAGAATTATTTGCCTTTGTTTTTCTTATTGGTTTCATAGGTCTTATTATGGCAATTGCAGTTTTTCTGTTGACGTTTGATATGACGATTGTTGTTTTTGTAGCGATTGTTACGATTGGATCGATCGTACTTAAAGGAATACATATATTTAATCTATTAAGCTCGAACATAATGAAAAAAACGGTGTGGATGTTTTATAGTCTTTGCGGTGCTATAGTGATTGGTTTTGTTATTTATAGTGGGTACATGGAGTCTTTACAAGTCGTAAGCACTCAAGATGTTAACTTACACCACTATGAACCTTTCTCAAACGAGTCAGAAGTAGTGACATTAGATGAAGATCCGACGTTTCAAATAGACGAATCACCTCCTCGCCTAGACGGTGCAACAGCTTTGTACCCCGTTTATGCAGCTTTTGCTGAAGCGGTTTATCCAGAAGACAATTATAACCCGTATGAGAGTGAAGTCCGTTCATCGCAAACGGACGGCGCATTTAGACGTTTTGCTAGAGAAGAAGCAGATATAATTTTTACAGCTGAACCGTCTGCGACACAGAAAAGAATGCTAGAAGATATGGATCAGGATTATACAATGACACCAATTGGAAAAGAAGCATTCGTCTTTTTTACACATGCTGATAATCCGGTTGATTCATTAACGGTTGAAGAAATTCAAGGTATATACACTGGTGAAATTACAAATTGGTCAGAAGTTGGAGGAAATGACCAAGAGATTAAAGCTTTCCAACGACCAGAAGGAAGTGGCAGTCAATCAGCGATGGTGCGTTTCATGGCGGGCCATTCATTAATGGATCCGCCTTCAGATGAAGTTGTATCAGGGATGGGTGGTGTGATTGAAGAAGCTGAAGAATATCATAATCATAGGTATGCTATAGGGTATACTTTCCGATATTTTGCTACTGAAATGGTCGACC
>NZ_AKIF01000013.1 GCF_000269905.1 Alkalibacillus haloalkaliphilus C5 | reverse complement strand
AACACTGATAAGTTGAGCTGAACGCTGATAAATCTTTTGTGAGCGCCGATAAGTTCGAGTTGAACGCTGTTGTTGTATTGTGATGAACGAAGGTGGCGACTCCAGGTCGACTAAAAGCGGCCACGTCCTGTGGCCAACGTCGACACTTGACCGTCTTGGTCTTCGCGGGAAAGTAAAAGCCGTGCCACTTGTGCCCAGTGGGTAAAAGCGTCCAGCAAAAGACTGCTTTGCACCACCCACCAACATCCGACTTTTTTCACTTTTGCTCGAGAAAATCCGACATCCAACTAAATAGGACAAAAAGGCTGACAAACCTAATCAACTCGTCTATCATGTCCTTTTCATAAACTTTCGACAATGGGGAAAAATGACATGACACCTCAGGAAAAAAGTGATAAAATATTACAATAGATTAATTATATTTTCGTACGTCAAAATGATGGGATATAAGTCAGGGGGATTAATTTTACATGTTCGCTAGAGATATCGGGATAGACTTAGGTACAGCAAATGTTTTAATTCATGTGAAAGGAAAAGGCATTGTGTTAGATGAGCCATCGGTTGTCGCGATGGATCGCAATACAGGTAAAGTGTTAGAAGTAGGGCATGCCGCACGTCGTATGGTCGGTCGTACACCAGGAAACATCGAAGCGATCCGCCCACTTAAAGACGGTGTTATTGCTGACTTTGATGTGACAGAAGCCATGCTTCGTTACTTTATAGAGAAGATTAACGTGCGCGGAATGTTTTCAAAGCCACGTATTTTAGTTTGTTGCCCAACGAACATTACGAAAGTTGAGCAAAAAGCGATTAAGGAAGCGGCTGAAAAGTCAGGCGGTAAGAAAATTTATTTAGAAGAAGAGCCAAAAGTCGCTGCAGTTGGCGCAGGTATGGACATTTTCCAACCAAGCGGTAACATGGTTGTCGACATTGGTGGTGGAACGACTGATATTGCCGTTTTATCAATGGGTGATATCGTAACATCTGAATCTATTAAATTAGCTGGTGACAATTTCGATCAAGAGATTTTGCAGTACATAAAGCGCAAATACAAACTATTAATTGGTGATCGAACAGCTGAAGATATTAAAATGAACGTTGCAACCGTATTCCCAGGCAATCGTGATGAATCATTGGACATTCGTGGACGTGACTTAGTGTCTGGTTTACCGCGTACAATTACCGTCCAATCTAATGAAATTGAAGAAGCATTACGCGAATCTGTAAGCTTAATTGTACAGGCAACGAAGACAGTACTTGAAGCTACACCACCAGAATTATCTGCAGACATTATCGACCGTGGTGTCATTATTACTGGCGGTGGTGGTCTATTAAACGGCATTGACCAGCTACTAGCTGAAGAACTTAAAGTACCTGTTTTTATCGCAGAAGACCCAATGAGCTGTGTAGCAGAAGGAACAGGCATTATGCTTGAAAATATCGATAAATTACCTAAAGACAAAATCGTTTAAACAACGCTTTTTTCGGTTAAAAAAGGAGGCGACACCATGCTAAGAGGTTTTAATACAGCTGGTGCAGGGATGATTGCTAATCAGCGCCATCAAGACTCATTAAGCAATAATATGTCGAATGCACTAACGCCCGGCTTTAAACAGGACCGTTCAACGTTTCGTGCATTTCCAGAAATGTTAATCCAAAACGTTGAAAACAGAAACATCCCGACTGAAAACGGGCTTAGTTTGCCACGTAATCAGATCGTCGGTTCGATTAATTCTGGAACTTATTTGCAAGAAGATGTGCCTTTATTTGAACAAGGGGACGTCCGCGAAACGAGTATGCCGACAGATGTAGCACTTCAAAATGGAAACTTACCTGATGAAACAGGCTTTCTATTTTTCGAAGTAGCAAATGAAGACGGTGACGTTCGTTATACGCGAAACGGTAATTTCACAGTTGATGCAGAAGGCTTTTTAACGACAAATGAAGGTTATTATGTGTTAATGATGATGGTGAGCCGATCCAAACAGGCTCTGAAGCTTTCGAAGTAACCGAAAATGGTGAAGTTATTTCTGCTTTTGACCAAACGTTATTAGGTATTGGCTATCACCCGAATGCTAATGACTTTGTAAAAGAAGGCGAAAATTTATTTAACAATGACGGTGAAGATGCAGTTGTTGATGCACGTGAAGCTGCTGGAGCAGACTTCCAAGTACGACAAAACCATTTAGAATGGTCTAACGTCGATACGCAAGCGACAATGGCTGACATGACACGCGCACACCGCATGTTTGAAATGAACCAACAAGTCGTCAGAACGTTTGATCAAAGTATGGAATTAGCCGCAAACGAAATCGGGCGTTTAAGGTAGTCTAGAGGAGGCATAATCGATGCGAAACATGTTTAATGCAGCAGCAACTATGGGCCAAATGCAGCAACGCATGGATTTAACATCTAACAATTTATCTAACATAAATAACCATGGGTATAAAGCTAGAGAAGGGCAATTTTCGTCACTTTTGTATCAGCAACATGATAACATTTTAGACTATGATCAAGGTTCACCTCGTCTTACACCAGATGGTATTCGTGTAGGTGCCGGTGCTCGTTTATCAAACACTAATATGAATATGACAGCAGGTACAATCGAGCCGAGCGACCGTCCATTAGATGTCGCGATTCAAGATGACTTTCGATTTTTTGTTGTTAATGCACCGACAGAAGATGGCGAAGTTGAGGAGCGTTATACACGTGCCGGTAATTTTTACTTATCTGAACAAGCAGATGGCAGCATGATGTTAACGACGAATGCTGGATATCCAGTAGAAGGCCAAGATGGTCCAATCATACTTGATGGTGAGTTTGAAGATATTTCAATTAATGAGTCTGGTGAGATTGCAGTCACTAGAGATGGTGACACAGCTGTTGAAGCCACTCTCCAACTCATTGATATTGAAAATACGAGAGTCATGGAGCCAGTTGATGCGAATTCATTTACAATAAATGAGGAAGACTTAGAAGTACCAGTTGAGGAATTAGTTGCAGAAGTTGCACCAATTGATGCGAATTTAGCCCCTAGCGCACTAGAAGGGTCTAATGTTAACATGTCTAAGGAAATGACCGATTTACTAGAAGCCCAACGTGCGTATCAATTTAACGCACGCTCACTTTCAATCGGTGATCAAATGATGGGCTTGATTGGAAATATGAGATAGCAGTAGAATCGAGGTTGTAATTATGGCTTCAGAAGATAAGCAAAACCAAAAATCGCGCAAGTTAAAAGGCGCGAAAAAGTTCAAGCCAAAAGAGAAAGAAGATACGCAAGACAATCAATCGAAACGAAGAGCCGCCAAAGAAGAACGCAAAAAAGAGAAAAAGCAAAAAAAAGCCGCATTCGTTATATTCCAGTTTGGTTGCGCTTTGTGTTAGCTATTATTTTAAGCATTGTTGCTCTAGCAATCGGTATGATGGTCGGTTATGGTGTCGTCGGTGAAGGTGAAGAGCCAAGTGCCGTTCTTGACCGCTCATTATGGCAAAGCTTATATGACTATATTAAAGGAAAATAAAATTTTATATTGCCTAACCTAGGAGGATCTTTATGTTAGATATTGAACAAATTAAAGATATTATCCCACATCGTTATCCTTTTTTACTCGTTGATCAAGTAACAGAACTTGAAGACGGAAAGCGCGCTGTCGGTTTTAAAAACGTCACAGCAAACGAACCATTTTTCCAAGGACACTTCCCGAATTACATGGTTATGCCAGGTGTGTTGATCGTTGAAGCTTTAGCGCAAGTTGGAGCAGTCGCGATCTTGAACTTAGATGATAACAAAGGCAAATTAGGCATGTTCACAGGCATTGATAAGTGTCGTTTCAAGCGCCAAGTTAAACCAGGTGACACATTAAAGCTAGAAGTCGAAATGGTTAAACTTAAAGGCCCTGTCGGAAAAGGTAAAGCAGTTGCAACAGTTGATGGCGAAGTAGCATGTGAAGCGGAAATTATGTTCGCCATCGTCGATCCAGAACAACAATAACTAAGAAGCGGAAGAACTTTGCTCAGCGCAAAGTTCTTTTTTTGGTTGTGCTGTTCGCTATATGGAATGAAAATTCGATAATTAAGCGAAATTCTCAATAATTAAGCGAAATCCACGATAATTGGGCGAAATTCTCATTAATTAAGCGAAAATCCAAATAATTAGGCGAAACGACCTCATAATTAAGCGAACGCAAAATACGACAAATTTCGCAACGGCACAAAAGCACGCGCACCTCCTCAAAATCCATTTATAAAATAACTAATATTGGAAACAATAAAGCGTGATCATATAAATGAGGAGGTAAGAGAAATGACAACAAAATTTTGGAAGCTTTGTATGGTCGTGCTGCTGGCGTTTGGTTTATTGATAGGGTGTGCAACGACAGATGATGAAGACTATGATGATCCAGGAATTGACGCACCTGAAGACGATAGTGATATGCAGCAAGATGAACAATTTGATGACGAAAACCAAGAAGAAGATGACCAAATGCAAGATGAGTTTGATGACGAGTATGACCCAGATGATAACGAAGATGAACAAGATAACTATTAAGCTTTCAACATAACCCAATCCATAACGAACAAAAATCCCAAAGCTTGTTGTGATCCCTACATAAATTAATAGGGATCACTTCATCATAAGCTTTGGGATTTTAACCTTTGAGATCAATGTTGTGACCTAAATTAGGATGCGACGGCACTTGGCTTGACTCGACTAACTTGTCGAATGCCTCACCTTGTTGATTAAGTTGATCCTTAACCTCTTTTGCAAGCCCGACATTAAACTGTTGCTTCGCTTGAGCTTGGTTCATCGCAATTGACGCCTTTGCTACATCCATATCTTCACCTCGCGATCTTACCGTTTATATCGACAAAATTTTATTAGTTTTAACACAACTGCAATTTTTTACTAAATTTGTTTGTCAAAATAGTGCAAAATAACAGAAATTATAGTAAAATAGTTGTAGTTTGATCTGTCATTAATAATCCATTGAAAAATGAATAAGAAAGGAAGAAGTAGAAGGTGTCGCAAAGCATTGACTATAAATCTGAGTATATTATTAATGATAACACTATGGCAATAAAGCACTACGATAAAAACTCTATGTTCGGAAGTTGGATCTTAGAGGATCAAACCGTTTACTTATGCAGAAAGCAGCCAGAAGAAATACTGAATGACTCTTGTTTGAAAAAAGGACTTACGACGTTGAATGGTAGAAAGAAAGCGGTAGAGAACTTAATGGGGAGAAAAGTTAGGCTACCTGTACCGATTGAGAATGAGTATAACAGTCTTTTCATTCCAACAACGACGAGGAAGCGCACGCGATCAGATTGGATTTCTTACCGATACATTCATAGGTTTTACCCAGACGGTAATGATTTCTTTTCAATGATCGAGTTTACCAATGGGAAGAAAGTCCAATTCGAAATGACGAAAGTGAATTATGACAAGCAAATGTTATATGCAGGTTTCCTGTTAGGCTATTTTTATAAAAAAGACGATATTAGTTAAACAAACCGGTTGTTACACACAACCGGTTTTAAATTTCCATAAAACAAAATTCACCGTTTTGAATATACTGTGAACATTTTTGCGAACACTTGTAACGAGGCACTTATTTTGATAAATTAAAATAGTGACTGACTGGTCATTCTAAAATCTAGTAAAGAATGGATGGTCTATATGCAAGAGAAGAAAATTGAAATCATTAAAGCAAGTATCGACCTTTTTGCGGAGAAAGGTTTCCATGTCACATCTGTGCAGGAAATCGTAGATCGAGCTAACGTAGCAAAAGGGTCTTTTTATAATTATTTTACGTCTAAAAATGACCTAATCAGAGCGATTTATGACTTTTATTTTGCTGTTTTAGAAGAGGCGATGGTCGAGCAGGCGACTCAGACAGAAGAACCGAAACAACAGTTCCAAAACCAATTAGCGGTCTTTTTCGAGTTTTTCTTAAACAATAAGCCTCTCATTAAAATGATGATGAAAGAGCAAATTCCAATTGACCGCGATATGGAAAGCTTCATGACCGAGATGAAGCAGCAACATTATGATTGGATCCACCAAAATATTAAAAGAATATATGGTAGTGAAGTGGAGCCTTACATTTATGATGTGCTCGTCATCGTTGATGGTATGCTACAAAGTTATAACAATTGGATATTAGTTGATGAAGAGTCGATTAATGTTGACCAGTTGCCACAGTTCATTTTAAAGCGAATCGATACGCTGTGTGAGCAGCTTATTAATGACAAAGAAGCGACCCCCATTAAACAGAAGCCTGATTTTTTAGATGATCAATCTGTTATATTGACTCGAATAAGGCAAAAGGTCGTTAGCATGATGTCGCGTAATCAAAAAAAAGCGTTAGAAGCGTTAAGTGCAATCGACAAAGAACTGAAAAAAGAAGAACCAGAACGAATTGTACTCGATTCATTACTAATGAATTTAGAAACATATAGTGAAATTAGAAAAGACGCAAGGCACTTAAGAACAAAATTGAACGTGTAGAGGTGATGAGAGATGAAAAAGTGGATGTTAATATTAGCTGTATTAAGTGTATTTATTTTATCAGCTTGTAATGAAGAAACAGATGAAGAAGAGGTTGAAACGGTAACACCAGTTGAAGTAGAAGAAGTGACAGTTGAAGATTTTTCAGTAACGAAAAGTTTTACAGCACGTTCAATGCCAAATGACCAAGTACCTGTTTTAGCTGAAGCGCCAGGCGAAGTAGAGGAGTTATTTGTCGAACGTGGAGATGAAGTAGAAGAAGGAGACGTTATTGCAGAATATTCTTCTCAGTACGGTTGGATGGAAATTGAAACGCCGATCGACGGCATCATTCAAGAGTTAAACTTACAAGAAGACCGTATGGTGACAACTGAAGAGCCTGCAGCCGTAGTCGTTAATACAGACCCACTCGTATTACACTTCCAACTAACCGCGAACAATCGTGACTTAATTGAAGTCGGCGATGATGTGCGTTACAAAGTGTCACAAGCAGACCGTGATGGTGAGGCGGAAGTGACTTATATTGCTAGTACTGCTGGCGAGAGCGGATTATTTGATGTGGAATCAGAAGTTGAGCAAACAGATGCCCCTGTCCCGTCAGGTTTAACAGCACAAGTCAAAATCGATGAAGTTATTGAGTCAGATGCTTACGTTGTTCCGACCGAAGCGATCGTTGAGCGTGGAGCGGATCAATTTGTTTATATAGTCGAAAACGATGAAGCAATTCGTGTCGATGTAGACGTTATTGCGATGCAATCACAATATACAGCTATTGAGCCATTAGCTGACGACATAATTGCAGAAGGGGACACGGTGGTTACACGTGGCCAATTAACAATTGAAGATGGCCAGACGGTACGCATCGTTGAGGAGGACTAATTTATGCGTTTAGTAAATACATCGATCAAACGACCGGTCGGCGTTATTATGATCGTCCTCGCCATATTAGCGATGGGCTTTATTTCATTTCGTAATTTACCGGTCGATTTATACCCAGATATCGATCTACCAATTGCCGTTGTCGCGACGTCATATGACGATGCAGCGCCACAAGAAGTAGAAGAACTCGTTACTAGGCCAGTAGAAGATTCCGTTAGTACGATTGAAGGTGTCGATACTGTTCAAGCACAATCACAACCAGGAAGTTCATTAGTCGTGATCATGTTCTCGATGGACACCGATCTCGACCAAGCGTTACTTGATGTGAGAGAATCAGTTGATCAAGTGACAGGCATGCTTCCAGAAGGAGCAAATGACCCGAGCGTCTTACGTTTCGACCCGCAACAAATGCCAGTTATGTGGGTAGGCTTAACAGGTGATGACCAAGCAACGTTACAAAACTTAGCCGAAGAAGAAGTCGAGCCTACTTTTGAACGTCAAGAAGGTGTTGGCTCAGTCACAATCGAAGGTGGCGAAACAGAAGAGATTCAAGTTGAATTAGACGACCAAAGACTAAGCCAATTCGGTTTATCATCCCAACAAGTGATGGAAGCTGTACAAAGCGCGAACCAGTCGGCATCACTCGGAGTCATTGACCGCGGTACACAAGAATTACAATTACGTATTCCAGGTGATTACGGGTCTATCGATGAAATTGGTGAAACACTCATTCAAACAGGAGAAGGCGATTTCCTCCGGTTAAATGATATTGCAACAGTCGAACAACGGACACTTGATGCAGATGGAAAAACAATGGTTAACGGTCAAAACGCTGTTGTTATGAGTATCCTTAAGCAAACAGATGCCAACACAGTAGGCGTCTCTGATGAAGTGATCGGTTCGATGGATGACATACGAAACAACTTACCAGAATCAGTCGAACTAGATGTTGTGTTTGATACTGCAGACTTTATCCGTGAAGCAATCGATTCAGTCTTTCAAAATATTTTAATCGGTGCAGCTTTTGCTGTAGCCGTATTATTACTATTTTTAAAGAGCTTTAGAGCAACGTTAGTCATCGGTTTATCGATCCCAATTGCTGTCATTACAGCCTTTACGCTGATGTACTTTACAGGAGAGACTGTAAACATTCTGACGATGGGTGGTTTAGCGCTCGGAATCGGTATGATGGTCGACTCCTCGATCGTTATACTCGAGCACATATACACCTATCGAGAACGAGGTTACGGCATAAAAGAAGCAGCACGGCGAGGCGCATCCGAAATTGCACCAGCCGTTATTGCATCAACGACAACAACATTAGTCGTCTTTTTACCGATCGTTTTCGTAGATGGTATAGCGTCTGAAATTTTTACACCACTTGCGATCACTGTCGCCTTTGCGTTAATTGCGTCACTCGCAGCATCTGTGACACTCATCCCGATGTTGTCATCGAAGCTCTTAACTAAAGCAGTCGACCAAGGTGGAAGACGTTATTGGTTTGATCGCTTCTTAAGCCGGGTCATAACGATTTATCAAAAAATGCTACGTGGTGTGCTGAAGTTTAGAAAGACGATGTTACTTGGAACTTTTGCGATTGTAGTCGGAAGCTTATTCTTACTACCGCAATTAGGTGCAGCATTTATTCCTGAAGCAGATCAAGGACAAATTGAAGTCTCTGTTGAAACACCGACAGGAACAAACTTAGAAACAACTGAAAACGTCGCAGACCGCGTAAACGAAATTATTCAAGAAGATGAAGACATCATCGAATCCAACTTCGTAACAATCGGAGGCGGCGGAGGAATGGGCTTCGGAGGCGGTAACAATGGTGCCGATTATATGATCCAGCTCATTCCAAGCAGCGAAAGAGAACGCACGACAGAAGAAGTGATGCGCGATTGGGACGAACAAGTCCAAGACATCGCTGGAGCAGACATTACAGTCAATGCAATGGGAGCGAACATTAGCGGTGGCGATCCAATTCAAATTCAACTAACTGGCGATGACTATGAAGTATTAGATGAAGTCGCTGATCAGTTCGTTGATATTATTTCAGAAGTTGAAGGGGTGCATAACCCAACGACGTCTACTGAAGAAGGACGCCCTGAAATGCAAGTCCAAGTTGACCGCGATGTAGCGAGTGAATACGGTTTAACGTATGACCAAGTGATGGGTCAACTACAAATGGAACTAATGGGGCAAGTCGCTACACAATATCGTAGTGGCGGTGAAGAACTAGACGTTCGTATTATGACACCAGAAGACCAACGCTCAACAATCGAAGACATCGAAAACTTGACAATCCAGTCGCCTACAGGTGCGAGCATTGAACTGTCTGAAGTCGCACAACTTGTCCAAACTGAAGGACCAGCAAGCCTAAGTAGACAGAACCAACAACGCACGATCAATGTCACAAGCGGCATTGACGGCCGTGACTTAGGCAGTGTAACAGGAGACATTGAAAATGCCCTTTCAGGTGTCGACATGCCAGATGGCTATGATTGGTCAATGGGCGGTGAAGCGGAAGACATGGCAGAAGCCTTTGAAGACTTAGCGATTGCGCTACTATTCTCGATCTTCTTAGTTTATGCTGTCATGGCCGTTCAATTTGAGAACTTTTTACATCCATTTGTCATCATGTTCTCACTACCAGCAACAATCGTTGGTGTCATTTTAGGACTATTTGTAACAGGGTTACCATTCAGCATTCCGGCCTTTATCGGGATCATCATGCTCGCCGGAATAGTTGTAAACAACGCCATCGTGCTCGTGGACTATATCAATATACTACGAGATAAAGGAAAAGAACGTTTCGAGGCCATACTAGAAGCCGGAGCCAACCGTCTACGTCCAATCTTAATGACGACTTTAACGACGGTACTCGGTATGATTCCATTGTCACTCGGCTTAGGTGAAGGTGCAGAGGCCCAACAACCACTAGCCGTTGTCATTATATTCGGTCTAACCGTCTCGATGTTCTTTACACTATTACTCATTCCGGTCGTTTACACCTTGTTTGACGATCTATCTGCGAAGTTTACGAGGAGAAAAGTAGAAGAATAAAGAGTTTGCGGAAACAAAAAAGCCTTGGTGCGCCAATCAAATCGGCCGCATCAAGGCTTTAATACATATGTATGAGATTACATGCAGACGTTCTTAACCAAAAAACGCATCAAACAAATCGCTCCACTCAAAATAACGGCGAAACAAGTCAGCATCAGTCATCGTAAAATACAACGTCGTAATCACGACACCAAAAATAATATAAATCAAACAGCCAATCTGTAGCTTTTTCATGTCCATGCCCGTCACTCCTTAACAAATTAATATTACTATGGTTTACTGGCAGTTGTCGACAGTTAAGAAATTCTCCTTGAATTTTTAAAAGTTTTTAATCTAAATTTAATCTAATAAGGCAAAATATGTAGTATAATGTCATTAGTTAATTTTTAACAGAAGGGTTGAGAAAGAAAATATGAGCAGCCGTATGGAAAGAAAGAACTCAAAGGGGAAACGAAAAGGTTTAAAGATTACTTTATCTATTATTGCTATTTTAGCAATTGCTTTAGGAGGCTATGGTATATACCTTTATAAACAACTGGATGATACTGTATCATCATGTATAAGCCTTTAGAGTCAGACAAAGAAAAGCGAGAAGAAGTAAAGAATCGATTAGAACAGAAAGATACAATCAATGTTTTGCTATTAGGAATTGATGCACGTGAAGGAGATAGTGGTCGTTCTGATACTATAATCTTTTCTTCATTGAATCCTGATACAAATGAAATGTTAATGTTTAGTATTCCGCGTGATACACGTGTGGAAATTCCAGGTAGAGGTATGGACAAAATTAACCACGCATACGCGTTTGGTGGATCAGATTTAGCTGTCCAAACAGTTGAAAACTTCTTAGATACAACAATTCACTTCTATTCTCATGTAAACATGGAAGGCTTGCAAGATGGAGTTGATGCCCTTGGTGGTGTAACCATTAACAATAATATGTCATTTGATCAAGGTGGATACAATTTTCCTGAAGGTGAGCTTCACTTAAGTGGACCAGAGGCTTTAGAATTTTCAAGAATGAGAAAAAGTGACCCACGAGGAGATTTCGGGCGTAACGATCGTCAACAACAAATTATCGATGCAATGGTTCAAGAAGCGATGTCATTTGATTCGTTTACAAGAATTGATAATGTCTTACAAGCTGCAGGGGAAAATGTTGAGACAAACATGCAAATGAATGAGATGCGTCAATTATTTATGAACTATCGTGGAACTCGTGAAGAAACGATTCGCGAACAAATTAATGGTAGTGGAACCCGTATTGAAAATATTTATTACTATGCTGTTTCAGACGAAGAAAGGAATCGCATTCGAAATGTCATAAATGAGCATATGGATGCGAACTAATATAGTATTGAATATTTATTAAACCATTCATAAGAGAGGTTATAGTATGTCTAAAGTTAAAAAAGCAATTATTCCAGCAGCAGGTTTAGGAACTCGTTTCTTACCAGCTACTAAAGCATTGCCGAAAGAAATGCTACCAATTGTTGATAAACCAACGATTCAATACATCGTAGAAGAAGCGATTGATTCGGGTATTGAAGATATTATTATTGTTACAGGTAAAGGTAAACGTGCAATTGAAGACCATTTTGACCACTCTTTAGAGCTAGAAGAAACGCTTGAGAACAAAGAAAAATTTGACTTACTAGAAAAAGTAAGAAAGTCATCTAACGTCGATATTCACTACATTCGCCAAAAGGAACCAAAAGGTCTAGGTCATGCCGTATGGTGTGCCCGTAAATTTATCGGCGATGACCCATTTGCCGTCTTGCTTGGTGACGATATCGTTCGTTCTGAAACACCCGGTTTGAAGCAGTTAATTAACCAATATGATGACACAGGTAAATCAATTATTGGTGTTCAAACTGTTCCAGATGGTGAAACAGATCGCTATGGCATTATCGATCCATTGGAGAAGGATGGTCGTCTATATAAAGTGAATCAATTTGTTGAAAAGCCTGCTTTAGGCGAAGAGCCATCAAACTTAGCTATAATGGGACGTTACGTATTAAACCCAGAAATTATGGGCTATTTAGATGATCAAGAAATTGGTGCTGGTAATGAAATTCAGTTAACAGACGCTATTCAACGTTTAAATGAATCGCAATCAGTTTATGCATATGACTTTGCAGGTCGGCGCTATGACGTCGGTGAGATAAAAGGGTTCTTAAAAACGATGATCGAAATGTCACTAGAGCGAGAAGACATTCGCGAAGATTTGTTACCTTTCTTAGAAAACCTTGTTCAAAACGAACGAGTCAAATAGTACAAATGACCCCCAATTGCCATATTTTTGGGGGTTTTGTTGTTACATAATCTAGTAGAAAATAGTATAATAAAAGTTTGGGAAACACTATAGGAAAATAGATGAAGGAGTGTCTTCTACATGGATTGGAAAGATCACTACAATAGATGGATGAACTACGACAAATTAGAAGCGACATTAAAAGGCCAACTACATAATCTTAGTGAAGCCGAACGAGAAGAAGCGTTCCATCAATCAATCTCTTTTGGAACAGGTGGTATGCGTGGCGAATTAGGACCAGGCATTAACCGTATGAATGTTTATACGATCCGTAAAGCGGCTAAAGGCCTTGCATTACATATAGAAGAAAAAGGTGAAGAGTGGAAAGAAAAAGGTGTCGTCGTTGCCCACGACCCACGTCATATGTCGAAACAATTCTCACTTGAAGTTGCCAAAGTTATGGGTGTGCATGGTATTAAAACATATCTGTTTACTGACATTCGTCCAACACCACTTCTATCATTTGCAGTAAGACATTTAAAGACAGCTAATGGTGTCATGATTACAGCTAGTCACAACCCACCTGAGTATAACGGTTTTAAAGTCTATAACGAAGACGGTGGTCAATTACCGTTAGAACCATCAGAGCAACTAATGGAGAAAGTAAATAGTGTCGAAAACGAGTTAACAATTCCAGTCTTAACAGAAGAAGAACTGAAAGAGCATAACTTATTAAACTGGATTGAAGATGAAGTTGACCAAGCCTACTTAAGAAAAGTCGAGTCCATGTCATATGATCATAGCATGCCTAAAGATGGCTTAAGTGTCGTTTTCACACCATTACACGGTACAGCGACTTCTTTAGTCGAACAAGGGTTAAAACAGCAAGGCTTTTCTAACTTGACGTTAGTAAAAGAACAAACTGTAGCTGATCCGAACTTTACGACAGTAGCATCACCAAATCCAGAAGAACATCAGGCGTTTGCAAAAGCGATCGAGTATGGTAAACAAAACGATGCCCAATTACTGATCGCGACAGACCCTGATGCAGACCGTTTAGGTGTAGCTGTTAAAGATGACTCAGGCGAATACCGTGTTCTTACAGGTAATCAACTCGGAGCCTTGTTATTAGACTATGTTTTACGCCACGAATCATTTAACGACGGTGTTATGATTAAAACAATTGTAACCTCAGAAATGGGGCGTGCCATTGCGAAAAGTTATGGGGTAGAGACACAAGATGTGTTAACGGGTTTCAAATTTATAAGCGAAAAGATTAAGCAATTTGAACAAACGAACGAAAAACAATTCGTCTTTGGCTATGAAGAAAGTTATGGTTGCTTAATTAAACCGTTTGCTCGTGATAAAGATGCAGTCCAAGCAACGGTCATGACAGCTGAAATGGCTGCTTATTGGCAGAAACAGGGTTATAACTTATATGAAGCTTTACAACAATTGTATAAGCAACATGGTTATTTCTTAGAAGACCTCCATTCAGTTAAGTTAGCCGGACTTGAAGGGCAAGAGAAGATTAACCAAATCCTTGAAGACTTCAAACAATTAAATGAATTCAATGTGGATGGTTTAAAGCTTGAGTATAAAGAGGATTACTCAACGTTACAACGCACTAATGTACAAACCGGTAACGAAGAAACAATAAACTTACCGAAGACAAATGCAATAAAATTCAAGTTCGACCAAGACACATGGTGCTGCTTAAGGCCATCAGGCACAGAGCCGAAAATTAAGTTCTACTTTGCTGTAAAAGGTGAAACAGAACAACAAGCGCAAGAAAAATTAAATGCATTAAAACAATCGATTTTAGATCATGTGAAAGTAGAGGTGTAAATCATGAACATTGCAGTTGTAGGAACAGGATATGTTGGCCTAGTGACAGGGACGTGTTTAGCCGACATTGGACACCATGTAACATGTATTGATATTGATGAAGAGAAGATCGCCAAGCTTAAACGAAGTGAATCACCTATTTATGAGCCAGGGTTAGAAGAGTTACTAGAACGTAATATTAACAGTGGCAACCTTACGTTTACAACAGATTATGAGCAAGGTTTCAAAGATAAAGATGTTGCTTACATCGCAGTAGGAACACCAGAAAATGAAGATGGATCAGCTAACTTAACGTTCGTTGAAACAGTTGCTAAACAAATTGCTGAAACAGCACAACAAGACATCATCGTTGTAACGAAAAGTACGGTCCCTGTTGGAACAAATCATCACGTACTTGAAATTTTACAACAACATAAACAAGAGCATGTTAACGTAAGCGTCGTTTCAAACCCAGAATTTTTACGTGAAGGTTCAGCCATTTACGATACATTTAATGGTGACAGAATTGTCATTGGAGCAGATAATCAACATGCAGCTGACACAATTGAAGAAATTAATCGTCCATTTAATGTATCGGTTTATAAAACAGATGTTGCAAGTGCAGAGATGATTAAATACGCATCGAATGCCTTCTTAGCAACGAAGATTAGCTTCATTAACGAAGTGGCGAACATTTGTGAGCGTGTCGGTGCGAATGTAGAAGATGTAGCAGCAGGTATGGGGATGGATGACCGTATTGGAAACAAGTTTTTAAATGCAGGAATCGGTTATGGCGGCTCGTGCTTCCCGAAAGATACGAAAGCTTTAATCGACATTGCTAAACGTGTTGATTATGACTTTAAAATTTTAAATCAAGTAGTCGACGTTAACACACAGCAACAACGTTTGTTAGTCGATAAAATAAAAGATCACTTCAACGGTAATTTACAAGGCAAAACGTTCGGTGTATTAGGCTTAGCATTTAAACCGAATACTGATGATATGCGTGAAGCGGCATCAATTGTCGTGACGAAAGAATTACTTGATGCAGGTGCGACTGTTAAAGCATTTGACCCGATCGCAATGGACAATGCCAAACAAGTTCTCGACGACCGCATTAATTATCAAAACAACACAGAGAATACGATTCAAAATGTCGATGCGATTTTAATCTTAACGGAGTGGGATGAGTTTAAAGATTTATTTAACAATGAAGCTTTCAAAGCGATTCAGAACCCAGTCGTTTTCGATGGGCGTAACATTTATGGCGCTGAAGAAGTAAGTAGCATGACTTACTACTCTGTCGGTCGCTAATTAAACTTTTCCCAATAAAGGATGAAGCATATGAAACGTAAAAAAATACTCTTTTTCATATATACGATGGGAAAAGGTGGCGCGGCACGAACTTTATTGAACGTTATGAACAATCTTGACCGCAATAAGTTCGAGCCGATGTTAGTCACGCTGAATCACGATGGTGAATACGAACAATACGTTAATGAAGACGTCCAGTTTATTAAGTTAGATGCTAAACGGTTAAGAAGCGGAATATTACCTTTAGCGAAAATCATTCGTAAAGAAAAAGTCGATATCGTCTTTAGTACGATCCCGAATTACAATATGGTTGCGATTTTAGCGAAAATGTTATCATTTACAAGAGCTAAAGTTGTTGTGCGAGAAGCGGATCACGTCGGTGGTTCGCTCCTCGGCAATTTAAAATGCTTAGTCTACGGCCGTTTTTATAATAGAACAGACCAAGTCATTTCATTGTCAGAAGGCGTTAAACAAAACTTAGTCGAAAAATACAAACTGAAATCGAATGCTATAGAGGTTGTTTATAACCCTTTAGATATAGAAAATATAAAGCAACAAATTGAAACAGGCGAATTACCAAAAGAGGTCGCGCCAATTTTTAACCAAAATGAAAAAGTGATCGTAACAGCAGGACGACTCGTTAAGCAAAAAGATCATGATACATTAATTAAAGCTTTTGCTAAAACAAACGAACAAGTTAAATCACAACTCGTTATTTTAGGAGAAGGGCCGCTTGAAGAAGAGTTGAAACATTTAGCACGTGAATTAAACGTTGGAGATCGTGTGCATTTCATCGGCTTTCAAGATAATCCGTATATTTTCTTTCATGAAGCGGATTTGTTCGTTTTAACATCAATACACGAAGGGTTTAGTCATGTGATTGCAGAAGCATTAGCGAGTGGAACACCAGTTGTCTCAACGAACTGCAAGTCAGGACCATCAGAAGTGCTTGCAAATGGTGAATATGGTGACTTATGTCCAGTTGGCGATCCAAAGTCTATTAGTGAAGCGATGACGGAGACATTAACTTTACCCCCAGAAGCTTTACAAATGAGAGTAAACAAAGGTGAAGAACGTGCTGAATTCTTTAACGCTAACAAAATAGTCTCACGCTATGGACAAGTGATTTTAAATACATTTAATCAATAGAAAGGGGGCGCTTCAATGTCAGCTAAAGTCGCACACTTAACGACAGTCCATCACCCGTTAGACCCAAGAATTTATTATAAGCAATGCCAGTCACTTAACAAAGCGGGCTATGATGTGACGTTAATCGCCCCTGAAGCGAATGAACATATTAGTGAAGATGAATTGCAAACCATCACCATTACAAAACACAACAACAAATTCAAACGGATGATTTTCAGTTCACTCGAATTATACAAACGAGCAAAACAGCTTAAAGCAGATTATTACCATTTTCACGACCCAGAGCTTCTACCGGTTGCATGGCTTCTTAAAAACAAACATAATACGGTCATCTATGATATTCACGAAGATTATGAAACAGCTATGCTTCAAAAGGAATATTTGCCAAAACCGTTAAGACGAGTAGTGGCCAAAACTTTTAAATTGGTAGAGAAGTTATTCAGTCGTAAAATGGAGAAAGTCATTGCTGAAAAGTATTACAATGAGAAGTACCCAACAGGACAAGACATTTTAAATTATCCGATTATAAGTGAACGCATTTTAAATAAAGAAAATTTAGGAAATACTAAAACTAATAAACTATTATACACTGGAAACGTAACACTAGAACGAGGTGCGTTACACCATGCAGAATTACCAGCAATCGATGATCAAGTCGAAATGCACTTTGTCGGGTATTGCCGCAAACCCTTTGCAGAACAAATAAAAGAAATCGCAGGAGAGACCGAAAACCGAATCTACTTTAAAGGAATTGACGAATACGTTCCGAAAGACGAGATAGAGAATGCTTACATGCAAGACGATTGGCTAGCAGGTGTTGCAATCTTTCCACCGACTGACCATTATTTAAAGAAAGAACTAACGAAATTCTTTGAGTATATGGCGGCTGGTTTACCGATTATTTGTTCAAACTTTGAAAAATGGGACGAATTCATCTTAAAACATAATTGTGGTATCACAGTCGACCCTAATAACCCAGCTGAAATTAAACAAGCGATCGAAACACTTCGCAGCAAACCAGAGTATGCAAAACAGCTAGCCGAAAACGGAAGAAAGGCTGTATTAGATGGGTTGCATTGGGGCGTAGAAGAGAATAAACTTATTAAGTGGTATGAACAAATCAAACCACACAAGTAAAGGTGTAGGTGTATCTTAAATGGAACAGCGATATGAATATGTCGATTCAATTATTTCGGTGATCACACCAACTTATAACTCAGAACAATTTATCAAAGAAACGATTAAATCAGTACAAGCACAAACCATTGAAAATTGGGAAATGATTATAGTCGATGATGGTTCAGCCGACCGAACAATTGAAATCATTGAATCGATCCAACAACATGATTCACGAATTAAGTTACACAAACTGGATGAGAATAAAGGCGCTGGTTATGCAAGAAATGTCGCAATGGACCTAGCTAAAGGTCGCTTCATCGCCTTTTTAGACAGTGATGATCTATGGTTACCAGAAAAGCTTGAAAAACAATACCGTAATATGAAAATTCGCGATATCGCCTTTTCGCACACACAGTATAAAGTCATCGATGAAGATGGCCATCTGACTGGTGCACCATACGAAATTCCGAATGAGTTAAAGTATAAAGACTTACTGAAGTTTTGTCATATCGGTTGCTTAACTGTTATGCTTGACCGGAAAAAAGTCGGCCATGTTCAAATGGACTTAATGAGAAATAGACAAGATTACTTGTTGTGGTTAGATATTACGAAGGAAGGTTTCAAAGCCTATGCCTTACAAGAAGTGCTGAGTAAATATCGCAAAGTATCAAATTCGATCTCCAGTAACAAATTAAAAGTAGCGAAACTCAATTGGAGAATTTATCGAGAGCGCTTCGGAATGAATGTACTAAAAAGCGCATGGTACTTTACGCACTATGTCTATTTCTATATAAGAAAGATGCAGCAACAGCGCAAGTACAAGATATAATATCATGGGATGTGTGAGGAACGCTTATGAGAACTTATTTTCAAGAAATGCTTAAACGAAAAGATTTATTATATTACCTCGTTAAATCTGGACTAAAAGCTGATAATCGTAATAGTTACTTAGGCTATTTTTGGTGGTTGTTAGACCCACTATTAAACGTCCTTGTCTATTACTTCCTATTAAAGATTGTTCTAAATAGAGGTGAAGAAGAACCATTCGCCGTTTTCTTAGTTATTGGTTTAGTGGCATGGCGTTGGGCGCAGACGACCATTAACTCGTCTGCAAAATCGATTATGAAGCATGGTTCAATTATTAACCAAGTTTATTTACCGAAATCGATTTTCCCAATTTCAGTAGCCTTTACACAAATGGTGAACTTCTCTTTCGGTTTAATTATTGTCGCAACATTTTTAGCCTTCTTCGGTGTCATGCCAGGTTGGCAAGTGGTTTACATTCCACTAATTATACTGACGCAGTTAGTCTTTTTATTAAGTATTGGAATGTTTTTAGCATACATTACGGTTTTCGTTAGAGATATCGATCATTTATTAACCCACGTTACACGTATCTTATTCTATGCTTCACCGATTATTTGGGCAGGTGGACGTTTGAAGGGTGAAGAACTTGTGATTGGCTCTACAGTTATATCACTAGATTTTCTCGTTGACTATAATCCTATAGCGATCCTAGTCGGTTCTTACCGTAACGTTTTAATGTATCAAACAAATCCAGACTTTTTAGGGTTATTGAATGTTTTTGCGATTTCTTTCCTACTGTTTTACGTGATGATCTATTTCTATAGTAAGAATGAACACAAAATTATTAAAGCATTGTAAATGAGGTTGTTCGATGGTACAAGAACAAGTGACACATGAAAAACAAGAGAATAGAGAAGTCGTTTTAGAAGTAAAAGACTTAGGTGTCTCATTCCGTGCAGGGACAACAGAAGACTACAAGTCCAAAGTCTTTAACTTATTTTCGAAAAAAGACGACGAGCCTAAAGAAAAAGAGTTTTGGCCGATTCGCAATCTTGACTTAAAAGGTTACCAAGGTGAAATTCTCGGTATAATCGGTTCAAACGGCTCGGGTAAAACGACGTTATGTAAGCTTATTTCGGGCATTTTAAAGCCAGATGAAGGAAGTGTGTATACAGATGGTGAAGTATCCGCACTTTTCTCACTCGGAATGGGCTTCAACAAAGAATTAACAGGCCGTGAAAATGTTTACTTAAACGGGATGATGCTAGGAATCCCGAAAGATACAATCGATGAATACTTCGAAACGATCCATGAGTTTTCTGGTTTAGGGGAGTTCATTGAACAGCCTATGAAGTACTACTCTAGTGGTATGAAAGCGAGATTAGGCTTCAGTGTCACATCACACTTAAATCCAGAAATATTAATACTCGATGAAGCGCTTAATACAGGTGATGCACAGTTTGGTAAAAAAGCTGCTGACAAAATGAAAGAACTCGTCAAGCAAGCGAAGATGGTTATTATCGTTACGCACAGTTTGAATTATGCTAAGCGTAACTGTGATCGTCTAGTTTGGCTTGACCAAGGTGAAATTAAAGCAGACGGAGACCCGAAAGAAGTAGCCAAAATGTATCGCGATAGTGTTCCAAAGCGACCGAAGCGCAATCGTAGCTTTGAACTAGTGAAAGCAAACGCCGAAGTGAAAGACAATGTCATTGTCAAAGCAGATGATGCAACGGTTGAATATAAGCTTGGACGTAAACCGTTTCACGCGTTAAAAGACCTTGACTTCGAAATTCGTGAAGGCGAAGTCGTTGGCATTATAGGGCATAACGGAGCTGGTAAGAGTACGTTGTGTAAGCTACTCACAAATATTTTAAGACCTGATCAAGGTAGCATTCTCATTCAAGGTGACACATCAGCCTTACTCGGTTACGGTACAGGATTTAACGCCCAACTATCTGGACGTGACAACATTTACTTAAACGGAATGCTATTAAATATTCCAAAAGATGTCGTAGACCGTGAGTTAGAGAACATTATTGACTTCTCAGGTATTCGTAAGTCAATTGATAAACCAGTTAAGTACTATTCAAGCGGTATGGCAGCACGATTAGGCTTTAGTATTGCCGCTCAATTAAAACCAGATATCTTCATTATTGACGAAGCATTATCAACAGGAGATATGGCTTTTAAAGAGAAAGCTAGTGAGAAGATTCAAGAAATGATGGAAAGTGCTAAAGCCGTCATTATCGTTTCACACAGCATGCGCTTCGTTAAACAAGTGTGTACAAGAGCGATTTGGATGGAACAAGGTCAGATTGTTTCCGATGGCGAAGCTGAAGAAGTCGTTGAACAGTACAAAGAATCTGTGAAGAGAAAAGGTTAATTATAAATCAAAGTTGGAAGTGGTTAACGTGTTACGTGCGATCAAACGAGCAGTATCCAAAGCCCTTGATTGGATTCTTTATACATTGCTCAAACCATCACAAAAAGAAAAACTAAGCAATTTACTAACAGACAATCAAAAAGAAAAAGTAAAATCTGTATTGAAACCCGGAAAAAAACAACAACAAGTTCGTAAAATTGAACGAGCGAAGTTCAAGCTTTACGAGCTTGGTTTTTACGAGAAAGCAATCGAAGAACTTGTAGGTTATTTTAAACAAGATGAAAATCAATTTTTAAAGAAGCTAGCTGGAATAGAGCTGGCTCTTTGGCATGCCAATAAATATACAGAAGAAGATGACAAAGAAACACTCTCAATATTAGAGGAAATGAAGCCGTTAACGAAAGATGAAACAGAACAACAACGCATCGCTATTATGGAAGCAGAGTCATTAAGAAACTTAGGTGAGCATAACCAGGCGATTAACACACTTGAACGTTACAAAAATACTACCAACCCTGACATCTTCTTAGCTATGGCTAATGCTCAGACCAATGAACAAGACCAATTGAAGTGGATTAACAAAGTGTATGAACAGCACAATGAAAAGACAGTCCATTTCACGGACAAAGATTACGATCTATACGACCGTCTTGATGTGACTGATGATCAATTACAGCCAGTTGATGAAGAAGGTAAAGTATCCATTATTGTCCCAGTTTATAATGCAGGGAATATGATTGAAATCGCCATTGAATCGCTAAGAAAACAAACTTGGCGTAACCTTGAAATTATCGTCGTTGATGATTGTAGCCAAGACGATACGTTTGAATTAGCCAAACAATATGAATCAATTGATGACAGAATTAAAGTGATCCAAACAGAACAAAATGGTGGAGCTTATACAGCCAGGAATACAGCACTTAATGTAGCAACGGGTGAGTTTATTACAATTAATGATGCTGATGATTGGTCACATCCACTTAAAATTGAAACACAAGTACGCGATCTTATTGAAAACCCTAATATTATGGGGAACTTTTCACAACAAGCGCGCGCAACAGAACAGCTTGAATTTTATCGCCGCGGTAAATTCGGCCAGTTCTTTTTCCCGAACATGTCATCATTTATGTTCCGTAAAGAAGTGCTTCATGAATTAGGTTATTGGGATCAAGTCCGTTTCGGTGGCGATGCCGAGTTCGTTAAAAGAGTGAAGATCACATATGGTGAGAAGTCCGTTAAATACTTATCGACAGCACCGCTCTCATTCCAACGTCAATCGAGTGGCTCGCTGACGGCTAGTTCAGCATTCGGCTTTCCAGGTTACTTCATGGGAGCAAGGAGAGAATATCGTGATGCTCAGGCAGCTTATCACGAGCAAAATCCAGATCAATTAAAATACGATTTCCCAATGACAACTCGACCTTTCCCAGTACCTGAGCCGATGAAGCCAAACCGTGAATCGAAACAAAATGGTCGACGTCACTTTGATGTTATTATCGTGTCAGAATTTCGCTTACTTGGCGGAACGAACATGTCGAACATTGAAGAGATTAAAGCTCAAAAAGATTTAGGGTTAAAGACAGGACTCGTTCAACTATCAAGATACGAACTCAATTCATTAAAAGAAATGAACCCGAAAGTACGCGAACAAATTGACGGCGAACAAGTCCAACTCATCGTTTACGGTGAGGAAGTAAGCTGTGACGTCTTAGTATTAAGACATCCACCGATCTTAGAAGAACGTCAAACGTATTTACCTGATATAGATGCCAAAAGTGTCCAAGTCATTGTTAACCAAACACCAAAACGTGATTATAGCGAAACAGGCGAGACACTTTATGAAATTCCAACAAGTGTGAAACGGTTAAATGAATACTTCGGCACAGCTGGCACATGGTCACCCATTGGTCCTGTTATGCGAGATGCGTTATTAACTTATCATAAGGACGATCTCAGTCTCATTAATCTATCAGACGACGATTGGATTAACATTATTAACATCGATGAATGGAGACGCGACAAGCGACCGAACCATGACAAAGTAGTGATCGGTCGTCATTCAAGAGACCATGCTGTTAAATGGCCAACGTCAGAAGAAGAGCTGTTTAAAGTTTATCCAAACACTGACCCTTATGAAGTGCGAATTTTAGGAGGGGCTAAA
This sequence comes from Alkalibacillus haloalkaliphilus C5, assembly GCF_000269905.1. GTDB lineage: Bacteria > Bacillota > Bacilli > Bacillales > Alkalibacillaceae > Alkalibacillus > Alkalibacillus haloalkaliphilus_A. Next base: position 5,361 of record NZ_AKIF01000013.1, on the reverse strand, counting down.
GCGCCAGTCGAACTGTTAGGAAAGCAGCCAGATAACTGGACGATCTATCAGTTGGCGACATGCACCCTAAAGAATTCCTTAAAGAAATCGATGTATTTGCGTACTACACTCACCCAGAGCTTAAAGAAGCTTTCGGTCGAGTCATATTCGAGGCGATGGCCGTTGGAGTACCAGTCATCTTACCGCCAGTGTTCGAACCCGTCTTTAAAGAAGCGGCGATTTATGCTGAAACAGATGAAGTACTCTCGATTGTCGACCAATTAATGGCAGACGACGAGATGTATGAGAACCAAGTGAACATTGCTTTAGAGTACGTCGAAAAACATTTCGGATATCAAAAACACGCCGACCGTTTAAAGGAGTGCCGAAAAGATGTCTAAACAAGACTCTAACCATGTTGAAAAACAACTCGAAGAAGCAAGACAACTTAATGAACAATTAACCATCGAATACTATTCGAAAAGAAGACATTACAACACTGTCAGACATAACATGGTTAGTCGTCTAGTATCTGAAAGGCTACCCATCGTGAAGCGGAATATCCGTTTGGCGAAAAAATATGCAACGCGCAAACGAAGCCCAAGAGAGTTCATAAACCCAAAGATTAACGAACAAAAAGCAACGAAAAAAGTAAATAAAGTCAAATATCAACTTTATGAAATGGGCTTTACACATAAAGGGTTAGAAGAACTCGACTATATGTACAACAAGTCAGATATAAAAGCTGTTCGAATGCGTGCAGGGTTCGAATTAGGTTTATGGTATGTGAACCAATATGACCAACAATCAGCGTTAAAAGCAATTGACTATTTAAATACAGTCATTCGAAAAGACCGCAATGCTAAGCGTAAAGAGCAAGCAACCGTATTAAAAGCCGAATCGCTACATTTATTAGGACAGACTGAAGAAGCCAATGAGCTTATTGATCAAGCACTTAAAACAAACGTCCATGCGGACTTGCTATTAGCCAAAGCAAGTTTAGCTTCAAGCTTTAGCCGAAAAATCGTCTATATTAATAAAGCATTTAAGCAAACTAATCTTAAACCACTACTTAGTCAAAAGAGTCATGACACGAATGACTACAACGCATTACTTAACGTAACACCAGATTTGCCAAAGAAGCTTTACGATAAGCTCGTCACAGTCATTATTCCAGCTTATAACTCAGCTGACACAATCCATGTTGCGATCGAATCGATGCTGAAGCAAACATATGAAAACTTAGAAATTATCGTTGTCGATGACTGCAGCCAAGATGAAACTTATGAAGCCGCTAAACTTTATGAACAACGTGATAACCGAGTGAAAGTGATCCAAACGAGTCAAAATAGTGGCCCTTACGTTGCAAGGAATGACGCCTTAAACATCGCAAACGGTGACTTCATCACCATTAACGATGCTGACGATTGGTCACATCCAGAGAAGATTGAAGTTCAAGCGCGTCACCTAATCGACAACTCTAAATTGATCGCTAACACGTCACAACAAGCAAGATTAACTGATGAGATGGAATTTTACCGACGTGGTCGACCAGGCACTTACATTTTCCCAAACATGTCATCACTCATGTTTCGAAAAGAAGCATTAGACAAACTAGGCTATTGGGATAGCGTACGTTTCGGTGCTGACGGGGAATTTAAAACTAGACTTAAACTCGTTTTCGGCAAGGAAGCAGTCCACGACATGAAATCAGGACCACTTTCTTTTCAAAGACAATCATCAAGTTCACTTACAGGCAGTTCAGCTTTCGGTTATCCAGGATTCTTCATGGGAGCACGTAAAGAATATAAAGAATCGCAAACTGCTTACCATGAAACGCATCATGACAATTTATATTACCCGTATCCAATGGAGAAGCGACTGTATCCTGTACCTGAACCAATGAAGCCGAACCGCGAGTTAAAGCAAAACGGCAGGCGCCACTTTGATGTCATCATTGCGTCTGACTTCCGTTTACTCGGTGGCACGAACATGTCGAACATCGAAGAGATTAAAGCACAAAAACAAGCCAATTTAAAAACAGGACTCGTTCAACTTAATCGATTCGATGTCACATCTTCAAGACAAATCAACCCACAAGTTCGAAAGCAAATTGATGGAGATCAAGTGTCGATGGTTGTTTATGGAGAGCAAGTGAGTTGTGATCTATTAATCTTGAGGCATCCGCCGATCTTACAAGAATGGCAAAAATACGTACCAGACATAGAAGCTAAACAGCTCAAAGTCATCGTTAACCAAACACCGAAACACGAGTACAGTGAAGGAGCTCGAACGCTTTATGATATTAATAAAACAGCGAAACGCGCACAAGACTACTTCGGTAAAAAAGGTATTTGGCATCCGATCGGACCTGTCATGCGTGAAAGTTTAGAGAAGTATCACCGAGAAGACCTAAAACACATCAACTTATCGAAAGAAGACTGGTTAAATATTATTAATCTTGAAGAATGGAAACGTTCAAACAAGCCAAACAATGATAAAATAAAAATAGGACGACACTCACGAGACCATTACGTAAAGTGGCCGAACGACCAAGAAGTCTTATTGTCGGTTTATCCAGAGAAGGAGCCATTTGAAGTGCACATATTAGGTGGCGCAAAATCGCCAGTCGAATTATTAGGCTATCAACCTGATAACTGGACGATTTACGCATTTGGCGAAAAAGAACCTAAACAATTTCTAGAAGATCTCGACGTTTTCTTATACTATACACACCCAGACTTAATGGAAGCATTCGGTCGTGTCATGTTTGAAGCGATGTCAGTAGGTATTCCAGTCATTCTGCCACCAATCTATAAGCCAGTATTCGGTGAAGCGGCGATCTATGTAGAATGGCCAGATGTGCAGAAGACGATTTTAGAACTTATAGACAACCCTGAATGGTATGACCAACAAGTACAAACAGCATTCCATTATGTTGAGAGAACATTTGGTTATTCATTACATCACAACCGAATTGCAGGTGCTTTAACAGATTCAGAAAGAATTTAACTTGAAGGAGGGAAGGCCATGAGCCCAGACCCTATTAAAGACCAGATGGAGCTTAAAAAACTAAACAACGAGAACAAACAGCTAGAGAAAGACATTAAGCAGATCGAAAAAAGCCGTTGGTACAAAATCGCAAAGGTGCTCGTTTGGCCTTCTAAACTATTTAAACCTTCAAAAGAAATAGCGGCTTATAAAGAAGCTTACAAGCAAGCATTAGAAGAAAATGAGGCTTTGAGGCAAGAGGTCGCTCAATTACAAATAGAACATCCTGAAGTTAATCAAGCACTAAATTATAAAGAGCTTAAACAGACAGGCCAGACATTAGCTGTAACCGAGAACTTACTTGAACAAAAGCAAAGAATCGATGGTCAATATAATGAAACGATGAACAAGCTAGCTAGGTCTTATCACAACGAACAGAAACCGTTTAGACGTGAACTATATCAAACAATGGTTGATCACCTAAACGTAGAAGAAATACCAGAGTATATTATTCGTTACGGTAATTTAGATCGACACGTTGACTTAAGTCGAATGTCATCTTTTACAGCATTACTCAACTTACAAGCTAGTCGTTCACAACAGCAACAAAACCCGATTGAAAAGCAACTAGACGATAAGATGGCCGCTTATAATTTAGCTGATATGCTTAGATTAAACAGACCTTGGACAAGTCCAGTATATATAGGCTTTGAAACAGTACCAGAACAGTACCCAACAGTGATTAAGCCAACAGAAGGAGCAGGTTCCCGTGGTGTTTATTTAGCGATGGAACCTAATCAAATCATTAATATTAAAACTGGGGAATTACTTAATAATTGGGAACAATTAAGTCACTCTATTAGTGAAGACTTATATAAAGGACACGTACTAAAAGATGAATGGTACATGGAAGAGCTAATAGAAGAGAATGGGGAATCGACAACGGATTATAAATTTTATACATTTTATGGAGAAGTTGCACTCATATTAGAAATAACAAGAGTTCCTGAGGTAAAATATTGTTGGTGGAGTAAAGACGGTAAACGTGTTAGCTTAGCCAAGTATGATGATCGATTATACAAAGGTAAAGGCGTCTCACAAGAGATTATTGACAAAGTTGAAACCATTAGCCAAGAGATCCCTTTACCATTTATGCGTATAGATTTTATGAAATCGGAAGAAGATTACATTTTTAATGAGTTTACACCTTATCCAGGTAATTACGATGAATTCGATCGTGAAACAGATAGGAAGTTAGGTCAATATTATTTAAATGCAGAAACAAGAATTAAAGCTGATTTATTAAAAGGGAAAGAATTTAACATCTTTCATCAATGGAGTTATGAATTAGCAACATCCGAGGAGGACCAAGATGGATAATATCAATGAGGAATGGCTATCCCATCTACAGCCATCAATGATTGAAAATGCACAAGGTTATCAACTTGATGCATACTTAATGGCATTAGAAGGTTGGAGAAGAGGCCTGACTCTTAAATGGCATGTTAAAGATTCCGAGAAATTTAAAGATATGAGAACTTGGTACGTAGAAAAGCCAGGACATCTCTTTTCACTAAGCTCTAAAGAACGCGTTCATTACTTCTTTAAAACGAGAGGTGACCTCGTTTCTAACGGAGCAGTAGACATTGGCAAAGACAAACAGCAAACGAAAGTTCACTTAGAACGAGAAGGGGTTAGAACACCACAAGGCCAAGAGTTGACACAACTTGAGTCAATTGACTTTGCTAAAGAAGTGGCCAATAAAGTAGGATACCCAGTCGTTGTGAAACCTTCAGACGGAAGTTACGGTAGAGGAGTTTTCACTAACATTGGTACAGAAGAAGATTTAGAGAACGCTATTAACTATATACAGAAAACTCTTGAAATAAATGATATTATTATTGAAGAGCACATTCCAGGTGACGAACATCGGCTATATGTAGTAGGCGATAAAGTCGTTGGAGCCATGTTAAGAGAACCAGCTAATGTCATCGGTAATGGTGAGAATACAGTAAAGCAGCTAATCGACATAAAAAACGAACAGAAGAAGCGCAACCCTAGATTAGTCAGCTGTTTAATTAAGCAAAATCCAGAGACGCGACACTTTATTGAAAAACAAGGTTATACGCTAAAATCAGTGCTACCAGAAGGCGAGAAGCTGTACTTAACTGATAAAAGCAACATCTCAATTGGTGGTGACCCAATTAGTGTAACGGATGAATTACCACAATCAGTTAAGGATGTAGCTGTTGCAGCAGTAAAAGCCATTCCAGGGTTAGTGCACAGTGCAGTCGATTTAATCGTAGATCGAAGCGGTGACCAAGTTGAAGGTGTTGTTTTAGAGCTAAACCCGACAGCACAAATTGGTGGACTTGTCTTCCCGATGAAAGG
>NZ_AKIF01000012.1 GCF_000269905.1 Alkalibacillus haloalkaliphilus C5 | reverse complement strand
TTTTGAGAAAGAAGCAAATTATTATCATTATAGTGAATTAACGTTACTTGATCGACAACAATATAACAAGTTAGTCTGCTTAGATTTACCCGAAACATTAGGGACATTTGAAGAAGCTATTCAGTTTACACAGTTTGAAGCTATTTATTTATGTTTTAACAATGAGAATAATCATCTATTTTCATTTATTCCAAGTAGGGATGCGTTCAAGACATTGTACGTTACATTGAAAAAACACCAAGTCATTAAAAATGAACAAAAATTTCAACTTGCTGAAGCAAAAAATTGGTCATTAGAGCAATTGGATTTCATGCTAGAAGTGTTTTTTGACTTGAACTTTGTTAAAATAACTAATGGTGATATAACTTTTAGAAACGATGTAGAGTTTAAACCGTTAGATGAGTCAGTAACGTATAAGCGAAAACAAGATGCGTTGAAAGTTGAAGAAACGTTGTACTATTCAACCTACGGAGAATTAAAGGATTGGATTGAGAGCAAGTTGTGCTTGCAAACGAAGGAAGGGGAAGTTGTACATGGATTATAAACAACATATATCGATTGTAGAAGACTGGCCAAAAAAAGGTATTAAATTTAAAGATATTACGACATTGATGGATAATGGTCCGGCTTTTAAATCAGCCATAGATGATATTGTAGAGTATGCAAAGGAACAAAATGTTGATGTGATCGTAGGACCAGAAGCACGTGGTTTTATCGTAGGTTGTCCAGTTGCTTACGCTTTGGAGGTAGGTTTTGCACCTGTACGTAAAGAAGGAAAGCTACCACGGGATACGATTAAAGTGGAGTATGGTTTAGAATATGGTACAGATGCTTTAACGATTCATAAAGATGCTATTAAACCAGGTCAACGTGTGTTATTTACTGACGATTTACTTGCAACTGGTGGTACAGTTGAAGCAACAATCGACTTAGTTGAGCAACTTGGTGGAGAAGTTGTAGGTTGTGCATTTTTAATCGAGTTAAGTTATTTAAACGGTCGAGAAAAGCTAAAAGATTATGATATACTAACTTTAATGGAGTATTAAGCTTAATGGCTGGCCAGATTTTGGTCAGCCAAGTTTATTTGAATTATTGAGTACATAGTTTAACTTTCCTTTACAATATTCAAATTATTATTATAGTTAGTTAAAAATCTGACTTTAGAAACACCTAGGTGATGTTATGGCTAAACATGAAACTAAAACAATTGAACAAGTAATCCAAGATGCGAGTCGTTATTTAAATGAAGAAAATACGACGTTTCTTAGGCTTGCCTATGATTACGCCAAAGAAGCGCATGAAGGTCAAATAAGAAAATCGGGAGAAGAATATATTATTCACCCTGTACAAGTTGCTAGTATTTTAGTTGATCTAGAAATGGACCCAGCAACGATTGCAAGTGGTTTCTTACACGATGTCATTGAAGATACTGGGATTACTTATGATGATTTAAAAGAAGAGTTTGGTGAAGAAGTAGCATCGCTCGTTGAAGGTGTGACCAAACTAGGTAAAATTAAATATAAATCGAAACAAGAGCAGCAAGCAGAAAACCACCGTAAGATGTTTATTGCGATGGCTAAAGATATACGCGTGATCTTAATTAAGTTGGCAGACCGTCTGCACAATATCAGAACTTTAGACCATTTACCAGAACATAAGCAAAGGCGAATTGCTAATGAAACTCTAGAAATCTTTGCTCCTTTAGCTCACCGCTTAGGTATATCCACAATTAAATGGGAACTAGAAGATATTTCATTAAGGTACTTAAACCCACAACAATATTATCGTATTGTTAACTTAATGAAGCAAAAGCGTGATGAGCGTGTCTATTATATTGAAAAAGTAATAAATGAGATTCAAGATCAATTAAAAGATGTGAATATTACAGCTGAAATCTCTGGACGACCGAAACATATTTATAGTATTTATCGTAAAATGGTTATTCAAAAGAAAGATTTTAACGAAATTTATGATTTACTAGCAGTTCGTGTCATCGTTAAAAGTATTAAAGACTGTTACGCTGTCTTAGGTATCATTCACACTTGTTGGAAGCCAATGCCTGGGCGATTTAAAGACTATATTGCAATGCCAAAACCGAACCTTTATCAGTCTCTTCACACGACAGTAATTGGTCCTAAAGGTGATCCACTTGAGGTGCAAATTCGAACTCAAGAGATGCACGAAATTGCTGAATATGGTATCGCTGCACATTGGGCGTATAAAGAAGGGCAAGATCACGATCAAGAGAATATGTCTAAACAATTAGCGTGGTTCCGAGAAATTCTTGAATGGCAAAGTGAAACAAATGATGCTGAAGAGTTTATGGAGTCATTAAAAGTTGATTTCTTTTCTGATATGGTTTACGTCTTCACACCGAATGGTGATGTAATAGAACTTCCGAGTGGCTCTGTTCCATTAGACTTTGCCTATAGAATTCATACAGAAGTAGGTAATAAAACGGTCGGATCTAAAGTAAACGGTAAGATCGAACCATTAGATTACCGACTTAAAACGGGTGACATCGTTGAAATGTTAACTTCAAAACATTCATATGGCCCCTCTGAAGACTGGCTTAAAATAACACAAACGTCGCAAGCTAAAAATAAAAATAAAACAGTTTTTCAAAAAACAACGTCGTGAAGAAAATGTCGAGCGTGGAAAAGAACTGATTGAAAAAGAAATTAAAAGTTTAGACCTTTCACCTAAAGCAGTTCTAGTTGAAGAAAACATTCAAAACGCATTAAGTCGTTTTCATTTAAACACGCTAGAAGATTTGTATGCTGCAGTTGGTTATCAAGGTATTACAGCACAACAAGCAACGAATCGTTTAACTGAAAAATTAATCGAGAAAGAAAAACCAGTTGATTTAGAAAATTCATTAATTGAAGCTCAACAAGAAGTAGAAACGAAAACTAAGAAAAAATCGACCGGAATTGGTGTGAATGTTAAAGGCGTGGACAACTTAATGGTTCGTCTTTCAAAATGTTGCAACCCAGTTCCTGGTGATGAAATTATTGGGTTTATTACAAAAGGACGCGGTGTTTCAGTTCACCGTGATGATTGTCCAAACATTAAAAACGAAGATGAGGCACGTTTAATTGATGTAGAATGGGAAGGTGTCAACCGTCAACGTAAAAACTATAGTGTCGATTTAGAAATTTCAGGTTTCGACCGAAATGGTTTATTAAATGAAATTCTACAAGTCGTTAACGAAACGAATACTGATATTGTCGCTGTCACAGGTAAATCCGACAAAAATAAAATGGCAGTCATTCATTTAACTATTCTAATTCAAAATGTTGATCATTTAAGACGAATTGTTGATCGGATTAAACATATAAGCGACGTATTTACCGTACAAAGAACGATACAGTAAGGAGATTTTGTAATGAGAGCAGTCATACAACGTGTTACGACAGGTTCGGTTGAGGCTAATGATGAACTAACTGGTTCAATTGAATTAGGTTTAGTTGTTCTGCTAGGGGTTACACATGAAGATGATGAGCAAGACTTGAAGTATATTGCTGATAAAGTGACTAACTTACGTATTTTTGAGGATGAACAAGGCAAATTAAACTTATCAGTAAAAGATGTCGGCGGGAAAGTATTATCGATTTCTCAGTTCACACTTTATGGAGATTGCCGAAAAGGTAGACGACCGAATTTTATGAGCGCAGCAAAACCTGACCAAGCAAATGGTCTTTATGAGAAGTTTAATGAAGAAGTGGCAAACTTAGGTGTTCCTGTAGAGACCGGAGCCTTTGGTGAACATATGAAAGTCACATTATTAAATGATGGCCCTGTTACTTTAATATTAGATTCAAAAGAAAAATAGAAAGTAACTTGACAATTTGTTAATTACTATATATGATTTATTAAACATTTGAATATGATTAAAACCTATGAAGGAAAAAGTAGTGAAAGTTGAACGATTTCAGAGAAGGTTTATCACGGCTGGAAATAAACCTATCAGTTCTTTTCATGAAAGACATTCTGGAGGCATGACATCGAACATTAGCAATATATAATTAGTAGGTGTTCATCGCGTCATCGCGTTATGATAATGAAGAGAAAGCAGTATATGCTTTAATCAGGGTGGCAACACGGGTGAAGTCTCGTCCCTATCAAACGTAAAGTTTGATAGGGGCGTTTTTTATTTTACGTAAAATTTTTAATATTTATTGATCACATAATAGCTTAGAAAATATAAGGAGGATTTTAACATGAACATTAGCGTTCCAAGAGGTACAGAAGACTTATTACCTGAAAATACAAAGCAATGGCAAGTAGTTGAAGATGCATTGAAAGGTTTAGCTCACACTTATCACTATGATGAAATTCGAACTCCAATGTTTGAACGGACTGAACTGTTCCAACGAGGAGTTGGAGATACGACAGATATCGTACAAAAGGAAATGTATACATTTGAAGATCGCGGTGGTAGAAGTTTGACTCTACGCCCAGAAGGAACGGCATCAGTAGCAAGATCTTACGTACAACACAAAATGCACGGTAATGCTGATCAACCGACAAAGCTTTATTACTTAGGACCAATGTTCAGATATGAACGTCCGCAGCAAGGGCGTACACGTCAATTTACTCAGTTTGGCATTGAGGCAATCGGAAGTGCTGATGCAGCAATTGATGCAGAAGTCATTGCATTTGCAATGGATTGTTATCAAGTACTAGGTTTAAAATCTTTAAAATTAGTTTTAAATAGTTTAGGTGACAAAGAAAGTCGTGAAGCACATAGGCAAGCTTTAGTTGAGCACTTTAAACCTTATCAAGAAGAGTTATGTTCAGATTGTCAAATGCGTTTAGAACAAAACCCTTTAAGGTTACTCGATTGTAAAGTGGACCGTGATCACCCAACAATGAGCACTGCCCCTTCAATTTTAGAGTATTTAAATGATTACTCTTCACAATATTTTGAAGAAGTTAAAAAGCATTTAGATGCAATGGGAATTTCTTATGTAGTCGATGAGACGTTAGTAAGGGGTCTTGATTATTACACACATACAGCTTTTGAAATTATGAGTGAGGCTGAGGGCTTTGGTTCGATTACGACATTATCTGGTGGTGGACGTTATAACGGCTTAATTCAAGACCTAGGAGGGCCTGAAAATTCAGGGATTGGTTTTGCATTAAGTATTGAACGTTTATTAATGGCTTTAGAAGCAGAAGGGATCACAGTTGAAACAGGCCATGCGCTTGATTGTTTCGTTATTACGATGGGTGATGAAGCGAAGTACACAGCTTCCAGTTTAGTTTATAAACTTAGAAAAGCAGGCTTTAGAACTGATCAAGATTTTCTAGACAAGAAAATGAAGGCGCAATTTAAAGCGGCTGACCGATATAAAGCGAAGTATGCCATTATCATTGGTGAAGATGAAGTAAACAATGGTGTTGCAAACGTTAAGAACTTAGTAGAAGGTGAACAAAAAACAATTGAATTCGATAAAATTATCGAACAGTTAGAAACGACAGTTTAAGGAGGATCATCATGGAACGTACACATTGTGGACATATTAGAACAGGACATGTCGACCAGAAAGTTAAATTAAAAGGTTGGGTGCAAAAGCGAAGAGATTTAGGCGGGTTAATTTTTATTGATTTAAGAGATCGTTCTGGAATTGTACAGACGGTTTTCAGTCCAGAACATAATGAAGAAGCATTACAAATAGCAGAAAAGTTAAGAAGTGAATACGTCGTTGAAATTGAAGGCACAGTTCTAAAGCGTGATGTTTCAACTATTAACGAAAATATGGCGACAGGTGAAGTTGAAGTGTTAGTAGATGGTGTAACTGTTGTTAACGAATCGAAAGCATTACCGATTAAAGTAGATGACCATAAAGACTTAACAGAAGAAACACGTCTGAAGTATCGTTATTTAGATTTACGACGTGAGCCAATGCAAGAAACGTTAATTTTAAGACATAGAACGGCTCAAGCGATCCGTCATTATTTAAACTCAAATGACTTTCTTGAGATGGAAACACCTATTTTAACGAAAAGTACACCTGAAGGGGCACGAGACTACTTAGTACCTAGCCGTGTTAACCCTGGTCAATTTTATGCTTTACCTCAATCACCACAAATTTTTAAGCAGTTGTTTATGGTATCAGGTTTTGAAAAGTATTATCAAATCACCCGTTGCTTTAGAGATGAAGACCTAAGAGCAGACCGTCAGCCAGAGTTTACACAGGTTGATATTGAAACATCTTTCTTATCACAGGAAGAAATTATGCAAATGACTGAAGAAATGCTTCAATCGGTTGTAAAAGAAGTTAAAGGGTTAGATGTGACACTGCCATTCCCTCGTATAACTTATGATGAAGCAATGGAACGCTATGGGTCAGATAAGCCTGATACACGTTTTGATTTAAAATTAGTTAATATGAGCGGTGTGTTCCAAAACAGTGGTTTTAAAGTATTTAAACAAGCTGTTGAATCAGGTGGAAAAGTAAGTGCTATAAACGTTAAAGGCTATGCAGATCAGTATTCTCGTAAAGACATTGATCATTTGACAGAATTCGTTTCTGTTTACGGAGCAAAAGGATTGGCTTGGATGAAAGTCGATGGTGAATCACTAACTGGACCAATCGCGAAATTCTTTGGAGAAGAAGAGGAACAATTAATCTTAGAAGCATTAAACGGCGAATCAAATGATTTATTGTTATTTGTAGCAGACAAACCGGATGTTGTTGCAGCAAGTTTAGGTGCTTTAAGGTCAAAATTAGGTAAAGATTTAAACTTAATTGATGAGAGCCAATTTAACTTCTTATGGGTTACTGACTGGCCATTATTTGAATATGATGAAGATGATGGACGATATCATGCTGCACACCATCCATTTACAATGCCCCAAACAGGAGATATGAACCAATTACATGAAGATCCTTCTAATGTTAAAGCAAAAGCCTATGATGTTGTTTTAAATGGTTATGAACTAGGTGGTGGTTCACTTCGTATTTATAAGAAAGACATGCAAGAAAAAATGTTTGAAGCATTAGGTTTCTCGAAAGAAGAAGCACATGAGCAATTTGGTTTCTTGCTAGAGGCTTTAGAATTTGGTGCGCCACCTCATGGAGGTATTGCTCTAGGTTTCGACCGCTTAGTGATGATTTTAGCTGGTAAAACGAATTTACGTGACACAATTGCGTTTCCTAAAACAGCTTCAGCATCAGACCTATTAACACAGGCTCCTTCTCAAGTTGATCAACATCAATTAGAAGAGCTTTACTTGCAAAGTATCGCGAAATATGAAAATAATCAAGGCTAAAGTACCTAAAAATTGCTACCATAGAACTACTCATTAGCACTTGAAACGATGTTAGCTTCATGCTATGATTTAATTACAAAATAACAAAGTAACCACTCAATCCTAATGTGTTCGTCTTACTCCACATAAGTTTTGACCGAACACTTATATTGTAGGGAGTCCGGACGTTTCCATATTGCGTAAAAGCCTTTGTTAAGGACTTACAAGATATATGGAACAGGACACCCACCTGCCTTGAGCGGGTTCAAAACAATACGGAGGGACGGCACAATTGGGATTGTTACATAAAGTCGAAAAACACTAATCAAATGAGATTAGTGTTTTATTTTAGTTCTAATAATTTGATTCTAAGTCAAATGTTGGGGTTCAGGTAAAAGACACCCTACCTTTTAAGTGAATTGTACAGCTACCCCGGATTGATGAATGAGCCGTTGGTTTGCGACTCGCTATCGGCGGATGTTTGTGCCCTGCGGATAAAAGCGAAGCATTATGATGTAGCGATGATAAATATATTTGTTAAAAGGATCATAAGTGGATGGTGTAAATTTTTACACCACCACATTTGAAATTGAACCATAAAAAAGGGTAAGGACTTGTTTTGTTCCTTACCCACCTTTTTTATTTAGCTATTTGTTGTAAATTACCGTTTTTCTCCATCTTAAATGATGGTGTCGTTACTTCATCTTCATCGAATACCATCATCTTACGAGCGCGATCCATAATGTTAATGAACGTTTGATAATCCTCTTGTAAGCTAGCGTATTGCTGCGACATCTCTTCTACCTTCGCTTTTAGTTGTTCATTCTCATTTCGAACAGTTTCATTCTCATGTTTTAAAGCTTCTAGCTCACTATTGATTTGTTCATTCAGTTGATCTGAAGTTTTCAGTTGGTTTAATTGCTGAATGATAGAGTCAATAGAAGGAGCACTAGTAGATACTTCATTTGTTTGTACTGGCAATGGAGCTTCCTCTACTGGCATTGCTGTTTCTTCTGCTGTCATTGGTAGATTTACTTCAGGCTGTACAGTACGTCTCGGTTGAGGCTTTCCTTGTTGTTGGGCTTTTTTCCTCTGTTTTCTTTGCCTTTTCGCTAAATCTACTGCTTTCTCATAGTTTTTTCTAACTTCAGCATTCCATCTAAAGCCACATGCTGCAGCTGTACGATTCAGTTGATCACCAACTTCTTCAAAAGCATTTAACTGTGTACTTCCTTCTCTTATATGTCTTAGCACAGTTTCAGCTAATAATAGGTCATCTTCGTGAGACCAAGCATCTTGACGAACTTTCACCATATGTTTTCATCCTTTCATTTTAAATCATTTATGTTTGTATAATTAATAGTTTTCTATTTCTATCATGCGCAATAAGCTATTATTTTATACATAAGAGGTGATTATTCGTCAATTCACCTTTGAATATAGTAAAATAATATAAGAGTTAAGACTAAAAGGAGTTCTAACATGTTTTTTAAAGAGCCATTAGCATACCGAATGAGACCTGAAACAATTGAAGATGTGATCGGTCAAGATGACGTAATTGATGAAAGTACACCATTGTATAAAATGATTAAACAAGGACATGTCCCATCAATGATTTTATATGGAGAGCCTGGGACTGGTAAAACTTCACTAGCATTTGCCATAGCAGGATCTACAAATCAAGATTTCTATGCGATTAATGCTACAACTTCTAGTAAAAAAGAAATAGAAGAGATTACTGCTAAAGCTAAAATGAGTGAAGGAGCCATTTTATTTATTGATGAGATCCATCGATTTAATAAAAGCCAGCAAGATTATTTATTGAAAGCTTTGGAAGAAGGTGTTATTACATTAATTGGTGCAACTACAGAAAACCCTTACCACAGTGTAAATAACGCAATTCGCTCAAGGTGTGGTCAAATTAAGCAGTTATCATTATTATCAGCTGAAGCGGTTAAAACATTACTGAACAAAGCATTAAATGATCAGTATAGAGGATTAGGCCATTTAAACATTGATATAAAAGATCATTTATTAGAACAAATTGCTTCTATAACAGGAGATGCGAGAACGGCATTAACTTTATTAGAAGATATTGTTTTTGCATCAGACCAAAATGAAAAAGGCACCTATGTTGTTGATGAAGATACAGTTAATTATTGCATCCGTAATAAAGGTTTTTCGCACGATAAAAAAGGTGATATTTATTATAATTTATTATCAAGTTTCCAAAAAAGTATTAGAGGAAGTGACGTTAATGCCGCGTTACATTACTTAGCTAGACTGTTAGAAGGTGGCGACCTAGAAGCTATTACAAGAAGGTTACTCGTCATTGCCTATGAGGATATCGGTTTAGCGAATCCACAACTTTGTTCACGAGTATTACCTGCTATTGAATCAGTTGAACGACTTGGATTACCTGAAGGGAGAATTCCACTATCTGTAGTGACTGTTGAATTATCTTTATCTCCAAAATCAAACACAGCTTATAAAGCATTAGATCAAGCAATAACCCATGTGCAAAAAGGTATTACTTCAGATATCCCTGACCATTTAAAAGACACTCATTATCACGGTGCTAAAGATTTAGGGCACGGTATTGAATACAAATATCCTCACAATTACACAGGGTCTTGGGTTTATCAAGAATACTTGCCAGAAAAGTTGAAAGATGCCAGTTATTATACACCGAAAGAAATTGGTGAAGAAAAGCGGTTGGCTCAAGTGTATGACAAGTTGAATACACTAAAGCAGAAAGCACGCCATAATAAAACTTAACTAATGCATGACGGCTTACATCATGCTATAATGTCACATGGTTTTTAACAGTTTATCTTTACAGTAATTTATAAAAATTATGATGTTACTTTAGAATCACAACAGCGTGTTATACTGATTAATGTAGAAAGATGAGCGTTTAAGGAGGAGCTTTAATTGAAGATTTCAACTAAAGGCCGATACGGTCTAACCATTATGATTGCTTTAGCCAAAAATTACGGAGATAAGCCGATTCCATTAAAGGCGATCGCTTCTGAGTATGATTTATCTGAGCATTATTTAGAACAATTAATCGCTCCTCTTAGAAATGAGGGGTTAGTAAAAAGTGTAAGAGGTGCAAAAGGCGGTTATTTATTAACGCGTGAGCCAAAACTAATTACTGCTGCAGATATTATTAAAACTTTAGAAGGTCCAATTCGACCTGTCGAAGAGATGGATGATGAAGAACCATCAAAACGTGAATTATGGAAAAGAATACGCGATGCGGTAAAAGACGTTTTAGAAACGACTTCTTTACAAGACCTCGTCGATTATGATGACAATAACTATCAAGAAGAGCATATGTTTTATATTTAGTTACAAAGAAGGTGAATGAAGTGTCACATATCTATTTAGACCATGCTGCTACAACGCCGTTACATGAATCGGTTCAAGAACAGATGACTACAGTTATGCAAAATCATTTTGGTAATCCATCTAGTATTCACTTCTTCGGAAGAGATAGCCGAAAATTGCTAGATCAAGCGCGAACGACTATTGCTAAAAGTATTAATGCGCCATTTACATCGTTAATCTTTACAAGTGGTGGTACTGAGGCAAATAATTTAGCGATCTTCGGTAGTGTTTATGCTAATGAACAGTATGGACGCCATATTATTACGACACAAATTGAACACCATGCCGTACTACACCCGTGTGAACAGCTAGAAAGTGAAGGCTTTGATATCACGTACTTACCTGTAGATGAAACTGGACAAGTCGATATTAACCAGCTTAAAGAAGCATTAAGGGACGACACAATTTTAGTGACGATCATGTCGGTTAATAATGAAGTGGGTGTTATTCAACCCATACAAGAAATTGGTGAATTGTTAGAAGACCATCAAGCTATTTTCCATACTGATGCTGTACAAGCATATGGCGTACAACAGATCGATGTTCAGGAGATGAAAGTAGACCTACTAACAGCATCTTCGCATAAAATTTATGGCCCGAAAGGCGTTGGCTTTTTATATAAACATGAAAAACATCACTTAAAACAGCAAGTATTTGGTGGAGAACAAGAACGTAAGTGGCGTTCGGGTACAGAGAATACTCTAGCAATTGCTGGTTTCGAACAAGCTGTAAAAGTATTGATGGAAGAACGAGAAAGCCGCAATAAACATTATCAAAATCTATTCAATGAACTCCTTACTCAATTAGAAAAACAAGATATGGAGTTCTCAATAAATGGGGATTTGAATAACCGAGTGTCCAATATTGTTAATATTAGTTTCCCTAAAACAGAGGTCGAAATGTTTTTAACGAATCTAGACTTAGCGGGTATAGCAGTGTCGTCTGGTTCTGCTTGTACAGCAGGTTCAATAGACCCGTCACACGTTTTAAAAGCGATGTATGGTGAAGATGATGAGCGGTTATATAATTCGATTCGATTTAGTTTTGGGATTCATAATACTTTAGATGAAATGAAGCAAGTTGCTGAAAAGATTCAGCCGATTGTCGAACGATTAAAGAGTTTATCATAAAGGTGGTGAGAGCATGGAAGATCGTTCAAATACTCGAGTAGTTGTCGGAATGTCAGGTGGTGTTGACTCATCTGTTACAGCTCTATTATTAAAGCAACAAGGCTATGATGTCGTCGGGATTTTTATGAAAAACTGGGACGATACTGATGAGTTTGGTGTGTGTACAGCAACACAAGATTATGAAGATGTTGCACGTGTATGTAACCAACTAGATATTCCTTATTACTCAGTAAACTTTGAAAGCAAATATTGGGATAAAGTATTTCAATACTTTTTAGATGAATATAAAGCAGGTCGAACACCAAACCCGGATGTTATGTGTAATAAAGAAATAAAATTTAAAGCCTTCTTAGACCATGCCGTCGGTTTAGGAGCAGACTATTTAGCTACAGGGCATTATGCGCAAGTACGTGAAAAAGAGGGTCAAGTTGAAATGTTACGTGGTGTGGATGATAACAAAGACCAAACTTATTTCTTGAACCAAATTTCTAAAGACATTCTACCTAAAATCATGTTTCCGCTTGGTGGTTTAGCGAAACGAGAAGTACGTGAAATTGCTGAAGAGCATGATTTAGCTACTGCCAACAAGAAAGATAGTACAGGAATTTGTTTTATCGGTGAGAGAAACTTTAAAGAATTTTTAAGTGAGTATTTACCAGCTCAACCAGGTGAAATGCAAACTTTATCAGGTGAAGTTAAAGGTCGTCATGACGGCTTAATGTATTATACGATTGGACAAAGGCAAGGTCTTGGGATTGGTGGTTCAGGTGATCCGTGGTTTGTAGTTGGGAAAAATTTAACCGATAACGTTTTATATGTAGGACAAGGATTCCATCATGAAGCATTGTATTCGGATGAATTATTAGCTGTTGATGTAAATTGGTTAGTTGACCGTGACTTAACTCAACCTCTCAAATGTACGGCGAAGTTTAGATATCGTCAAAAAGATAGTGGTGTAACAGTTTATGTTAATGAGGATGGAACAGCGAACGTTAAATTTGATGAACCTCAACGTGCAATTACACCAGGGCAAGCTGTCGTCTTTTACGAAGATGATGTTTGTTTAGGTGGCGGTACAATTGATGAAGTTTATCGTGAACAACAACTACTAAGCCATTTAGGATAAGTTTAAGCAGAATAAAAAGTCAGCACAATGAGTGGTGACTTTTTTCTCTATTTTTGAAGAATAAAGGAGTAAATCAAGATGAGCGAGTTACAAAAAGGTATTGAATATATGCAAAATCATCAATTTGAAGAAGCTGCTCAGTCTTTCAATAATTACATTGAAGAGAATCCAGAAGATCCAGTTGGGTTTATTAATTTTGCTAATCTTCTAGTCCATTTACAAGAGTATGATTCAGCGGAACGATTTTATAATAAAGCCTTAGAGTTAGAAGAGAAGCTACCGGCTGCTCATTACGGTTTAGGCAACATGTATTATGAACAAGAACAATATCAACAGGCGACTAAACAATTCCAAGATGCGATGAAGCAAGGATTAGATGATGAAGATGTTTATTTCATGTTAGGTATGTCATTACTAAATCAAGATATGCCTAAACTAGCACTTCCATATATGCAAAGAGCAAGCGAGTTAAGTCCTGAAGATATTGATATTCAATTCCAATACGGTTTAACTTTAGCTTATGGCAACATGATTGACGAAGCTTATGAACAAATGAATGTCGTCTTATCATTAGATGAAGAACATAGTGATGCTTATTACAATAAAGGTGTTTGCTTACTTTATCAAGAAAAGCCAGAGAAAGCCCTTGTACAGTTTGAACAAGTGTTAGCTATACAAGAAGACCATTTATTAGCAGGAAATGCAAAGAAACAAGTCGAACAGTTATTACAAGAGCGAGATGGATAGAAGGAGAAACTGATCATGTCTGATCAAAAATATGCTAAAGGCCAATTAAATCACATGATCTTTCACAATCAACAGACGCAATTTTCGATTGCGTCTATTTCTGTTCAAGATACTGACCTTGAATTAGATGAAGAAGAATTAGTTGTGAAAGGTAACTTTCCACCTTTAACACATGGCAATGATTATATTTTTTATGGAACAATACAAGTTCATCCGAAATTCGGAGAACAACTACAAGTGTTTACATATGAAAAAGAATTACCGAAAACTGAAGAAAGTCTTGTTAAATATTTATCAAGTGACTTATTTTATGGAATCGGTCAAAAGACGGCTCAAAAAATTGTTGATACATTAGGGATTAATGCAGTCGACGAAGTACTAAGAGATTCAGCAAAACTTGACCAAGTTGTCGGCTTAAAACCTGAAACTAAAAAACAATTTATTGCAGATTTAAGATTAAACCAAGGTTTCGAGCAAGTGACTGTTGAGCTAGCAAAATATGGTATTGGTTTACAATTAGCTGGAAAGCTTTATCATGCTTATCATGAAAATACGATTGAGCAATTAAAAGAAAATCCTTATCAATTTGTTTTTGATGTAGAAGGATTTGGCTTTCAACGCGCTGATGAAATTGCTGAGGCTATTGGAATTAAAGATGAACACCCGACTCGAATTCAAGCAGGTGTCCTACATGTTTTAGATCAACAATCATCTAATGGACATGTTTACGTTGAAATAGAGCAGTTGTTAAAACAATTAAATTCGCTTTTATATCAAGGTCGAAGTCATGAAAACGATGAAACACTAGAGCAACACTTAAAATTTTTGACGGATGAAGAGTTAATTGTACAAGAAGATGATCGAGTTTATTTACCACAGCTTTATTTTGCTGAAGAAGGTGTTGCTTCACAATTAACGCGAATATTAGCCACTGAACAAGATGCATCTTATGACGAAAGCGAACTGTTGAAAGTGATTGGTGACATTGAAGAACAAGAAGGTATTGCATACGGTGAAGAGCAATATGAAGCGGTCAAAAAAGCGTTAGATGAGAAGGTCATGTTACTTACAGGTGGACCTGGGACTGGGAAAACAACAGTTGTTAAAGGTATTATCCACTGTTATGAAGTACTGTTTCGTAAAAATGAAAACAAACATCAATCTGATTATGTTTTAGCTGCTCCGACTGGAAGGGCTGCTAAAAGGTTAACTGAGTCAACTGGTTTAAAAGCAAGAACAATTCATAGTCTTCTCGGTTGGTCTGGTGAAGAACATTTTGAATTTAACGATGGAAACCAACTAAAGGGTAAAGTTTTAATTGTCGACGAGTTTTCAATGGTTGATATTTGGTTAGCTAACAGTTTACTTAAAGCTGTCCCTGCCGACATGAAAGTCATCTTTGTTGGTGATGAAGACCAACTACCATCAGTCGGACCAGGACAAGTATTAGCAGACTTATTAAAATCGAAAGTCGTACCAGTGTGTCAGCTAAAAGAAATTTATCGCCAAAAAAATGATTCTTATATCGTTAAACTAGCTCATGATATTAAAAACAACCAAATACCTATGCAGTCTGTTGGAAAAAAAGATGATTTTAATTTTATCGAAACAAATACAGATTATGCTTTGAATACGATTGAACAGATCGTTAAGAAAGCACTCGACAGAGGATATTCAATGAGAGACATTCAAGTCTTAGCTCCAATGTATAAAACAAAAGTTGGAATACATGAATTAAATCAAACGTTACAAAATATCTTTAACCCTAAAGAAGAAGGTAAACGTGAAATTGAACATTTTCAGTCTGTCTTTAGAACGGGTGATAAAATTATTCAACTCGTAAATCAACCGGAGAGAGATGTTTTTAATGGTGACATCGGTGAAATTGTCGCCATTAAACATGCTAAGGAAGCTGAGTCAAAAAAAGATGAATTAATTATTAATTTCGAAGGACTTGAAGTATCTTATACGAGACAAGATTTTAACCAAATTATGTTAGCTTATGCGATCTCCATTCATAAATCACAAGGTAGTGAGTTCCCAATTGTGATTTTACCAATTGTCAGGTCATTCAAGCGAATGTTAGTGAAAAATTTAATCTATACAGCGATTACACGTGGTAAATCTTCTCTCATTATTTGTGGCAGTTATGACGTATTTTTGGAAGGTATGCAAAAACAACAAGCTTACGAGCGCAATACGAGTCTCGTCTCACGTATCAAAGCCTTTAATTTAAATGAACGTCATGAAGAAGATCTTAGTGAATTAGAGCCGGATGAACAGTTTGAGGAAGATATTTCACCTTATGATTTTATGTAGAACGCTCAAACTAATAATGTTCGTACCATTGGTATAGAACAAAAGTTAAATGGGGAGGATGTAGGCAAAAAGGAAAGAGGGGTTTATATGAACTGTCCAAATTGCCAAACATCTGATATCGGTATAATCGGTAGTCAGCAGTTTTATTGTTGGAACTGTTTTATAGAACTATCCGTAGAAGATGGCAAAATGCACGTGCATGAAGTGCAAGAGGATGGGACGATTTCCTCTTTAGACGACCTGTTTTCGGAATAACTGTGGCAAGGTTGACCATTCTTTGCTAATAGGTAGGGAATAAGAAAAAAGCGCAATGCTTGCTTGTTGAAAGGTTTATGCACCATATCAGTAGATAAAGGTTGGTGAACAACTTTGAGTCGAGTAATTTCAACAGGTGTCATGGGAGCTGCCGCGTTATACTTTATGCGTAACCGAAATAATATACGCAAAAGTGGGATGTGGAGACAGCTTCGTAAATCTGGTAAAAGATTAAGAAAAAGGTATCTCTAAGGCACACACAACCGTTCTAGCTAGAACGGTTGTGCTACATATATAAGTTGACATTAACAAATCGATTATCTATAATAACTTCATGAAAAACATGTTAATTAATTCAATGACATAAATCAATGATGGAAACGAGTAAATGACAGTCCACTTTCAGAGAGGCATTTTATTAGCTGTGATAAATGCTAAGTGAAGGGTCATTGAAGCTAATCCGGAGAGCGGCTAACCGCCGACGTCTCACCACGTTACGGTGATCTAAGATGATAGATGATAGGTCTATAATTAGGGTGGTACCGCGCGTAATAGTCGTCCCTACATGTAACGTGTAGAGACGGCTATTTTTTTGTACATAAAAAGGAGGTAACAAAATGAAACAACTTCAATCACATGAAGTAAGGCAAATGTTTTTAGACTTTTTTAAGGAAAAGAATCACGGTGTTGAGCCAAGTCGTTCTTTAGTTCCTCAAGATGATCCAACTTTATTATGGATTAACAGTGGTGTTGCAACATTAAAGAAGTACTTTGATGGCCGAATTGTCCCTGACAATCCTAGAATAGTGAATGCCCAGAAGTCAATTAGAACAAATGATATTGAAAATGTAGGGTTTACAGCAAGGCACCATACGTTTTTTGAGATGTTAGGTAACTTCTCGATTGGTGATTACTTTAAAGAAGAAGCGATTAAATGGGCGTGGGAGTTTTTAACGAGTGATGAGTGGATTGGATTCGATGAAGAAAAACTGTCTGTAACGGTTCACCCTGAAGACGAAGAAGCTTATGACATTTGGTTAAATAAAGTAGGAGTCCCTGCTGAACGTATTATTCGAATTGAAGAAAACTTCTGGGATATTGGGGAAGGACCTAGTGGCCCAAACACTGAAATATTTTACGATCGTGGTCAAAGTTATGGTCATGACCTTAATGACCCTGAACTATACCCAGGTGGAGAAAATGAGCGCTACTTAGAAATTTGGAACTTAGTGTTTTCACAATTTAACCATAACCCTGATGATACGTACACACCACTTCCTAAGAAAAATATTGATACAGGTATGGGGTTAGAAAGAATTGTATCTGTTATTCAAGATACGAACACGAACTTTGAAACGGATTTGTTTAAACCGATTATTGAACGTACTGAGAAGATCTCTAACGTCACATATGGTCAATACACAAGACAAGGTACAGCATTCAAAGTAATTGCTGACCACGTTAGAACAGTAGCTTTTGCAATTGGGGATGGTGCACTACCATCAAATGAAGGTCGTGGTTATGTATTAAGAAGGTTACTACGTCGTGCCATTAGATTTGCTAAAGATTTAAATATTAATGAACCATTCATGTATCAATTAGTGGATGAAGTTGCAGACATTATGTTTGAATTTTACCCAGAGGTTCATGGGAAAAAAGACTTTATAAAAGAAGTAATGAAAAAAGAAGAGCAACGTTTCCATGAAACGCTTCAAGAAGGTTTAGCAATACTAGAAAAAGTTATGAAAACAGAAAAAGAAAAAGGAAGTAACGTCTTTCCTGGCGAAGAAGTATTTACACTATATGATACTTATGGATTTCCAAAAGAGTTAACAGAAGAATATGTTCAAGCAGAAGGCTTTTCTATTGATGAACAAGGTTTCGAGAAAGAAATGAAAAAACAACGTGACCGTGCACGTGAAGCAAGGCAAAAAGTTGATTCGATGCAAGTCCAAGACCAAGTGTTACAACAGATCCATACGAAAAGTGAGTTTGTAGGTTATGATCAATTAGCAGTTGATACGACTTTAGATGTTATTGTAAAAGATTCAGATTTGATTGATGAAGTACAATCTGGTGATGTTGTAACGTTAGTCCTTGCTCAAACGCCATTTTATGCTGAAAGCGGTGGACAAATTGCAGACAAAGGAATAATTACGACGGAAACTGGTAAAGCTTCAGTGATGGATGTTCAAAAAGGTCCAAATGGCCAAAATTTACATCAAGTTGATGTGATTGAAGGGTCGTTACAAACTGGACAATCAGCTTCAGCTGAAGTGACGCGTTATGACCGTCAGCAAGTAATTAAAAACCATACAGCAACACATTTGTTACACCAAGCTTTAAAAGATGTGTTAGGTGATCACGTCAATCAAGCGGGTTCATTAGTTGCTCCTGACCGTTTACGTTTTGACTTTACACACTTCAATTCTGTATCAGAAGAGGAATTACAACAAATTGAAACGATTGTAAATGAGAAAGTGTGGGCTTCTATTCCAGTATCAATCATGAAGAAGTCATTAGACGAAGCTAAGCAAATGGGAGCAATGGCATTATTTGACGCTAAATATGGTGAAGAAGTAAGAGTAGTAGCTGTTGATGATTACAGTATTGAGCTTTGTGGAGGTTGCCACGTTGATAACACAGCAGAGATCGGTCTATTCAAGGTTACTCAAGAAACAGGGATCGGTGCAGGAACACGTAGAATAGAGGCGTGTACTGGTCCTGGAGCTTATGAGTATTATCAAGGTAGAGAACAGTTACTAAATGATGCAGCTCACAAGTTGAAGACTAAAACTGAACAAGTACCACAAAGAATTGATACACTTTTCCAAGAAATAAAAGCCTTACAAAAGGAAAATGAATCCCTTTCAGCGAAACTAGCCAATGTTGAATCAGCTAACATCTTAGATGAAGTTGAAACAATTGATGATGTTAATCTTTTAGCACAAAAAGTCGATGTCAGTGATATGAACGCTTTACGAAATATGGTCGATGAATTAAAGCAAAAAGTTGATTCAGGCATCATATTATTAGCAATGGAGAATGGTGACAAGGTACAATTAGCTTCAGGTGTTTCTAAAGATTTAGTCGATCGAGGATTTCATGCAGGTCACGTTATTAAAGAAGCTGCAACAAGATGTGGTGGCGGCGGTGGAGGCCGTCCAGACATGGCACAAGCTGGCGGTAAACAACCGGAAAAAATTGATGAAGCCCTAGCGTCGGCGAAAGATTATATTAAAACTGTTTTAACTTCGTAGCTTTTAGGTATATAATGGAGTTAAAGTGGTTTGAGGGGGATTGAAAATGTCGAACGATCACACTATGAAATTTCAGTTTTCAGATGACTCACAAGAACAATTAGTAAACGAAATTTTACATCAAGTTTATAGTTCATTGGAAGAGAAAGGATACAATCCAATCAACCAAATAGTCGGTTACTTATTATCAGGTGACCCTGCGTATATCCCTCGACACAATGATGCTCGTAATTTGATCTCACAAATAGAAAGAGATGAAATTATCGAAGAAGTTGTAAAGAACTATTTGCAGACGAATAAAAAATAAAGAGGATTTTACATGAAAATATTGGGCTTAGATGTCGGTGAAAAAACAATTGGTGTTGCAGTATCAGATGCGTTACATTTTACTGCCCAAGGTATTGAAACAATCCATTGGGATGAATCAGAATTCGCGTCAGTTAAAGATCGCTTTCAACAACTTATTGATGAGTATGAGATCAGTAAAGTTGTCGTTGGTCTACCGAAGAATATGAATGGTACAATTGGAGAACGTGGTGAAGCATGTCAGCAATTTGCAGCTTATTTAGAAGAACAATTTTCACTACCTGTTGTCATGTGGGATGAACGTTTAACGACAATGGCAGCTGAACGTGTATTACTAGATGCTGACATGAGTCGTCAAAAGCGAAAAAAAGTAATTGATAAAATGGCGGCGATGATAATCTTACAAGGTTATCTCGATTCAAACCGCTAAAAGGAGTGTAACTGATGCAGGAGAAAGAGCGAATTATTATCCCTGACGAGTCAGGAGAAGAACATTTATTTGATGTTTTATTTACATTTGATGTAGACCATACTGAAAGATCGTACTTAGTAGCGGTTCCAGCTGAACAAGCTGAAGAAGAGGAAGTAGAAGTATTCGCTTTCCGCTTTGAAGAAAAAGAAGATGACCCTGATGACCTGACTTTATACCAAATTGAAACGGATGAAGAATGGGAAATGGTCGAAGAAATGTTAGCTACATTTACAGAATCTGATGATGAGTCTAACTAGACAATAGTTTAATGTTTATTGATATAACGAAACACTAATCGTGTGGTAAAATACGATTAGTGTTTCGTTTTTATTTTAAAAAATAAATAATTTAGTGACAATGATAGAAAAAAAAGCCGTTTTCTTTTATACTTTTTATTGGTATAAAAGAAAGGTAAAGAAGGGGGAAGTATTTTGTCACCTTCCAATGATTATAACAGTATAAAGCAGGAGCGAGCTAAGGAAGCGGGAATCGTTAGAAAAGTCGTCTTAATCGTAATCTTAGTTGCTCTAATTGTATTTGGTATCGCTGGTTACTTTATATACAATTATGTTAGTGAAGGTTTAAGCCCTGTTGACCCAGAAGATGATGAGCTTGTAGAAGTGGAGATTCCAATGGGGTCAAATGTGGGTGATATCGCAGAGGTTTTGGAAGAGAACGACATTATTAATAATGCTACGATCTTTCAAACATATGTGACGTTTAAAAATGAATCAGGCTTCCAAGCAGGGGAGTATACTTTATCTAGAAGCCTTGAACTTGACGAAATTATTGAGTCATTAAAGACAGGACGTATTATGCTTGAGCCACTATTTTCTATCACTATTCCTGAAGGCTCAAACATTGAACGCATTGCTGAGATTTTAGCTAACGAGACATCCATTGAAGAAGATGAGTTCATGGAATATATGACAGATGAAGAATATATCGAATCTCTAATGGAAGAATATTCAGGGTTATTAACTGAAGATATCTTACATGAAGACGTAAGGTATCCGTTAGAAGGGTACTTATACGCTATTACTTATGATTTCCATGAAGAAGATCCTTCAGTAGAAGAAGTTGTCGATAAAATGCTTCAACAGACTCAGAACAGAGTATACGAATATATTGATGACATGGATGCAAGAGGGATGTCAATTCATGAGGCATTAACTTTAGCTTCAATTATTGAATTAGAGGCTGTAGGTGAGGACGACCGTTTGAAAATTTCTGGTGTCTTCCATAATCGTTTGAATGAAGAGCCGCAGATGGCATTACAAACTGACCCTACTGTATTATATGCAATGGGAGAGCACCATCAGCGTGTGTTATATGAACATTTAGAATATGACAATCCTTATAACACATATGAATACACTGGCTTACCTCCAGGCCCTATTGCAAGTTTTCATGAAAGTGCATTAAGGGCAGCAGTCAACCCAGAGTATCACGATTATTTATACTTTGTGGCCTCTTATGATGGTGAAAACTATTTTGCAGAAACATATGAAGAACACCAGCAAAATATAGAAGAACATCGACCGCTAGAGATGACGAAGACGAAGAAGATTAAAAATTAAAAGGGAGTGCGTAAAATCATTCGCATTCCCATCTTTTTTTATGGTAAAATATTTAAATTGTATAGGAATGAAATGGTTAAACCCTTGATGGAGGTTTAGAAATGAATAAAACAAAGCAATACGTGCAGTCTTTATATAATGATGAATCTAACCCTCTAATCGCATCGATGGAACAATATGCAATTGAAAATAACGTTCCAATTATGGAGAAAGATGGTATTGAATACTTAAAGCAGTTAATTCGAATACATCAATCTAACAATATAATTGAAATTGGTTCTGCCATTGGTTATTCTGCAATTCAAATGGCAAGTAGCATGCCTGATGTACAAGTGTACACCGTTGAACGTGATGAAAGAAGATATGAAACTGCTAAACAGTATATTCAAAAAGCTAATCTTGAAGACAGAATCCATATTGATTTAGATGATGCATTAAATTGGATCGATTATCGATTTACGACAGAACGTTTTGATTTAGCTTTTATTGATGCTGCTAAAGGTGAGTATATAAATTACGTAGAAAAAATTACGCCACTCTTATCAAAAGGTAGTTTGTTAGTAGTTGACAATGTGCTATTTAAGGGGTATGTTTCAAAAGAGAAACAAGACAACAAACGATTTGTTAAAATCGGAGAAAAGATTGCGTCATTTAATGAGTGGTTATTAGACCATCCTCAATATCAAACAACGATTATTGAAACTGGAGATGGAATTGCTATTGCTTTAAAAACTAACTAGATATGACATGTGGGAAGGGAGTACTCATACATTGAATGATAAGCCGATTATTATTGGTGTAGCAGGTGGGACAGGTTCTGGGAAGACAACTGTTACTCGCACTATTTGCGAACAGTTCGAAAATACATCAATTTTAATGTTAGAACAAGATTCATATTACAAGGATCAATCACATATACCATTTGAAGAACGTTTAAATACAAATTATGACCATCCTTTGGCCTTTGATCATGAACTATTACGTGATCATTTAAAAAGCTTATCGAAGCGCCAACCGGTAGAAAAACCGGTCTATAATTATGAACTTCACACTCGTTCTGATGAAACAATTAAAATTGATCCACAAGAAGTTATAATTTTAGAAGGAATTTTAGTATTAGAAGACGAAAGATTACGTAATATGATGGATATAAAAGTATTTGTGGATACGGATGCTGATATTAGAATTATTAGAAGAATGATGCGGGATATAAAAGAACGTGGCAGGACACTAGAATCTGTTATGGATCAGTATATAAACGTTGTCAGACCTATGCATTTGCAGTTTGTAGAACCCGCTAAACGTTATGCTGATATTATTATTCCAGAAGGCGGACAAAATCATGTTGCCATTGATCTATTATCAACAAAAGTAAAAAGCATTATTGATCAAAAGCAAATATAGATTCTCATCATATATTTAAGTAATAATTGAAACAGAGAACTGAATTTAAAAGGAGTGTTAAGTCATGGCAGAAGAGAAAAGCTATTATATGACTGAAGAGGGGAAACAAAAGTTAGAAGATGAATTAGAAGAGTTAAAAACCGTAAGGCGCCCAGAAGTAGTTGAGCGTATTAAGGTAGCAAGAAGCTTCGGTGACCTTTCTGAGAACTCTGAGTACGATGCAGCAAAAGATGAACAAGCTTTCGTTGAATCACGTATTTCTCAATTAGAAAATATGATTCGTTATGCAGTTATTATTGAAAATGATGAAGATAACAATGAAGTAGTTCAGCTAGGAAAAACGGTTGTTTTTGAAGAATTACCTGATGGCGATGAAGAAGAGTATCAAATCGTTGGTAGTGCGGAAGCTGATCCTTTTGAAGGACGTATTTCAAATGACTCTCCAATGGCACAAAGCTTACTTGGCAAAAGAGTCGGTGACCAAGCTATGGTTCAAACGCCAGGTGGAGAATTTGAAGTGAAAATTAAAGAAGTGAAGTAAACATCAAGTAGTCCTACACAGCATTGTGTAGGACTATTTACCAAATAAAAGGAATTCCGAAATATCATAAAGTTAATTGAATTCATTGAGGAGGGGAACCTTGTGGATCATCAATATTCTCGATCTGAACGTTTTGAAAAGCGCCGTAAAAATACGAAAACAATGAATATACTAATATGGGCTATCATTATATTATTTGTTGTTTTGATTGCTTTCTGGATCTTCGGAGGCGACGACGAAGTAGAAGAAGAACAAACTGAACAAAACACATCTGTAGATGAGGAAGATCATGACGAAAATGAAGTGACTGAAGATGAAGAGGAGCAATCCTCAGAACAAGAAGAATCAACGACTGATGAATCGACAGAAGAAGAAGATAATGAACAAGAATCTGAAGAAGAGCATGTATATGAATCTGATGAAGATAATGTTGTTCGTGTTTTTGAACGTAATTGGGATCCGATTGGTACTGAACAAGAAGAACCGCACACAACACAATTCAGTGAAGGTACACAAGATCGTGAAGAAATGGAACAAGCCATTATATATGCTACAAGTATGTCAGAGGATGATATTATCTTTTGGAGGTTGGAAAGTGGTGGTGTAGCTAACCAAGTGATAGGTACTGTTACAGATTCAGCACAACAAGAGATTTATCGTGTATATTTAGATTGGATTGAACATGAAGGTTGGCAACCCAAGAAAGTAGAAGAGCTATATGAAAATGATCAACATCCTGACTATGGTAGTGATGATGAAAACGAAGAAGAAGACACTTCAGAAGATGATGAAGAATAAATAAAGGCAGGTTGTACAACAATGAAATACGGTATAATTGGAGCTATGGAAGAAGAATTAGATTGGTTAAAGTCACAAGTTGATATTACTGAGGAACTTGTTGTTGCTAATTGTAAATTTTACATAGGTGAGTATGCAGGGCAAGAAGTAGTGTTACTTCAATCTGGTATTGGTAAAGTAAATGCAGCCATCTCAACAACGATATTACATGAACGTTTTGCACCAGATTATGTTATTAATACAGGGTCATCAGGCGGTGTAGATCCTGATTTAAATGTAGGAGACATCGTAATTGGAACAGAAACACTTCACCACGATGCAGATGCAACAGGGTTTGGTTATAATTATGGGCAAATTCCACAAATGCCTGAGACGTTTCCTTCACACGAACAACTAGTTAATAAAGCAGAAAAAGTTAAGGAAGTACTACCGAGCGATGTAAAAGTGACAAAAGGGTTAATAGGTACTGGTGACTCGTTTATGTCAGACTTAGGTCGTGTTACAGAGGTAAGTAAACGTTTTCCAAGTATTAAAGCACTAGAGATGGAAGCTGTATCAATCGCGCAAGTGTGTTATCAGTACGATACCCCTTGTTTAATAATTCGTTCACTGTCAGACATTGCTGGTAAAGAATCTAATGTCTCGTTTAAAGAGTATTTAGATCGCGCAGCCAAAAACAGTGCATCATTTATTTTAGAAATATTAAAATAGCCAACCTTAAAAAGCACAGCTATCTTGTAAAATTGTTAGCTGTGCTTTTTTAAGCTTTGAATAGATTGATTTGCAACTCATAAGCCTAGCCCCTAAAAAATGTTAACAATATACTGTATACCAATAGTAACCACCACATATTAGAAGCAACAGTAGAGAGATGATTAATAATGCATAACCGAAGTTTGAGTGGCCATGATGGTGATATAACGGGTAAGGTGGGTACGATGGTTGACCATAATAATACATATAGTCCCACTCTCCTTTAGTCGTTCTTACTGATAAGCTATGAAATTTTTTATATGATTGAGTGGGTTGATGGCCTACTTCGCTTGGTTATTTTTCTTTTTTCTCTCTTCTTCTCTGTAAAAGGCGTGAAACATTTTCATTAAAGCTCTTTTTTCAATTCTAGAAACATAACTACGAGATATACTAAGTGATTTAGCAATCTCACGCTGTGTATACTCTTCTTGATTACCAAGTCCATAACGTTTTGCGATTACTTCTTTTTCGCGTTCATCTAATAAATGAATGTATTGAAAAATCTGCTCGATCTCTATAGCTGTTTGTATTTTTTCAGTAAGGTCAGGTGAATCAGATTTTAACACATCAATCAAGCTAATCTCATTTCCTTCTTTGTCATGGCCAATTGGATCTTGTAATGAGACATCTTTATTACTCTTTTTTGAAGACCTTAAAAACATTAGAATTTCGTTGTCAATACACCTTGCAACATATGTAGCAAGCTTTGTACCTTTGTCTAAAGAAAAACTTTCTACACCTTTAATAAGACCAATTGTCCCTATAGATATTAAGTCTTCTTGGTCCTCTTTGTTTTGTTCATATTTTTTGGCAATGTGAGCTACTAGCCTTAAATTGTGCTCAATAAGTTTGTTTCTAGCATCTAAGTCACCTTCTTGCCATTTTTGTAAATAGTGCTTTTCTTCTTCAGGAGATAAAGGTTGTGGAAATGCATTTCCTTTTACATAAGCGATAAATAAATAGGGGTTTTGAAAAATGAGGGCAAGCAACTTCAATAAACTAATCATGTCATCAACTCCAAATCGTGATGGGTTGTTGCCTATAGTTAATTGTATGGCTGATGAAGATAAATGTGCGTGTACACATAAAATAATTAAAAAAAAATGATCAACATGGTTAAAGCCTCTAGAATTCCTTCTGTAAAGAAAAACACCAATTATAAGGGATAAAACCCTTGTAATTGGTGTTTCTTTTGATATGAGGCTATTTATAAGCTTATTTCGATTCGTTTTTTAAATGGTCACGCTTCGTTTTATCCCACAACTCGACACCAGAATTATATGCGGCTCTTGAGATCATGTGTCCACTAATGGGAGCTGTGATTAATACGAATACTATACCTAATAATAATTTACCACTTACAATACCTTGATCAAATAAAAGGTATAGAAATGAACCTAGAAGTACACCAGCTACACCAAGTGTTGCGGCTTTAGTCGCTGCGTGCAATCTTGTATAAACGTCAGGGAATCGTAATATTCCTAATGAGCCAGAAAGGATAAAAAATGTCCCTAGCAATAACAATAGACTAATGATTATGTCGATCAATGATAACACCCTTTTCTAAGAATTTCGCTATGGCGATCGTACCTATGAACAATAGAATGCCGATTAATAGAACAACGTCATTTAATCGATCAGTACCTAAGTTAATCGCTTGTAAGCCAACTAAGGCCATCATATTGATACCAATCGCATCTAAAGCTACAGCTCGATCAGGGTTTGTAGGGCCCATAATGGTTCTATAAACTAAAATAAAAATGGATATTGTGACACCAACAAAGCTAATCCATAAGACAACATCCAACATTTGTGCGCCGAATTCGTTAAGCATTTATCGTGTCACCTCCATAATTGCTTTTTCAAATGTTTCTTTAATCTCAGTGATGGACGCTTCCACATCTGGAAGGTCCATCGCATGAATGTAGATTTTTGAGTTATCATCTGCTACTGCAACTGATAACGTTCCTGGAGTTAATGAGATTAAATTACCTAAAAGCGCAATTTCCCAACTGCTCTTTAGCTCTATAGGTAAAGCAAATATACCAGGTTCAATGTCCAATTTAGGCTTATACGCCAGTGCTACGATACTTACACTTGATAAAATCAATTCACGTAAAAAGATCAAATTTAATTTTATAATTCTATACAAACGAACGACATAAAAGATGTCTGGTACAAATCGTCTTAGGAAAAACAGTAAACCCATACCGATAAATAAACCGATGAAAAATGAAAGTACTGTATACGTTTCACTTAAGAACATCCACATAACCGCGATTAATAAGTTAAAAATAATCTGTATGGCCATATCACACTACTCCTTTAAAACAGAACTAATGTATTCTGTTCTGTCCATTAGCATATTTGCGATTGTTTCAACGTGAGGATATACAGCCTCTGCACCTACTCCTAAGAAAATAGAAATGCTGACTAAGACGACACCAGGGATTGTTAAGTTGCGTACTCGCTTACGATCATCAGAGATGTTATCCATTAAGTCGCCCCAAAATCCTCGAATGAAAATACGCATCATTGAGAACAAGATTAGTAAACTTGAAATTAAGGCTACAATGACGAGTAAGAACTCTTCCTGTTCTAAACCACCACGTAATAATAATATTTTTCCAATAAACCCACTGAATGGTGGTACTCCAGCTAAAATTAAAGAGGCAACGAAGAAGATCCACCGAGTAACGGGAACTTCTGAATAACACCGCTCATCTCTCTTAAATCTTTTGTGCCAGCTGCAACTATTAATGCCCCGATTAAGAAGAATAATGCTCCTTTAATAACCATGTCGTGCATTAAATAGTAAACGGAGCCAGCAATTGCGTCTTCGGTATAAAGGCCAATACCCATTAACATGAAACCAACTGCAGGGATAATATTATACGTGATGATAAGTTTCACATTATTTGTCGAGAGTGCACCAATGACACCAAATAACATCGTAAACATTGCTAACCAAATGAAAATTTGGTGTGTTACTCCCGTATCATGTACGAAAATTAATGTAAACACTCTTAATATTGAGTAAATCCCTACCTTAGTTAGTAATGCACCGAATAATGCTGATACTACAGCATTAGGAACCACATAGGAATTTGGTAACCAGTAGTATAGAGGGAATATAGCAGCTTTAACGGCGAATACAAAGAATAAAATAATCGCTACTGTTGTTAAGATTCCTGCTTGTTCTACATACTCGACGCGTTCTGCTAATTGAGCAAAGTTTACTGTACCTGTAATCGCATATATAAATGCAATTGCGACAACGAACAGCATAGAAGAGAAAACATTAAACAATACATATTTCATCGATTCTCTTAACTGTACCTTACCATTACCAAGTACGATTAACCCGTATGAAGCAATTAACATCACTTCAAAGAATACGAAAAGGTTAAACAAATCACCCGTCATAAATGCACCAACAACTCCTGAGATAAGCAAGAAGAAAAATGCATAGAAGTAAAAACTTTCTTGTTGCTTATCTAGTACTGATGGAGCATAAAAGACAGCAGCAGTACCAATGATATAAGTCGTCATAACTAAAACCATGGATAGGCCATCTCCAACGATTGAGATTCCGAAAGGTGCTTCCCAACCGCCGGATTGAACAACAATAATACCGTTTGTTAATACATGCCAAGTTAATGCAGCTGTCATAATAGTTAATATGACAGACGTAATTTGAGCAAACTTACGTGATAAGTTAAGCTTTTTAGGAAAGAACGCAGCGATAACACTTGCAATAAGTGGTAGGACTATAGGCAAAAATATTAAATTATTCATGATCACTACCTCGCAATTCTTCCATATTATCTGTCTTATTTACCGTATAAGTACGATATGCTAACACTAATAAGAAACTTGTTACACCAAAGGCAATTACAATCGCTGTAAGGACTAATGCCTGTGGTAATGGGTCAGTATATTCCGTAACTCCATCTACAACTAATGGAGGAGCACCTCGTTTTAATTGAGCCATCGTTAAGAAGTATAAGTGTGCCCCGTGTGAAATTAATACTGTTCCAACAACAATTCTTAGTAGTTGTTTTTGTAATAGATTGTATATACCAGCACCGAATAAAATCGATGCTAATCCTATCATAATAATCTCCATTTATTTCGCCCCCTTATCTCGGCGAAGTTTAATCATAGCGATAATCGCTAATGCTGCTCCGAATAAAACGGCTACCTCAAACAATGTATCGATTCCTCGGAAGTCAACAAGGATTACGTTTACCATATTGTAACCGCCTCCTAGAGGATCGGCATTTTCAATATAGTAATCTGCAATTGAATCAAACGCACGACTGTTATACGCGCTTACACCAATAACCATTAGTAATAGTCCGAAACCAACGGAAATTGCAATGTTAACCCCTTTAGTGAGTAACGGAGTTGTTGATTTTTGTAAGTTCGGTAAGTGGTAGAAACATAACATAAATAATACAACAGTTACTGTTTCCACGATTAATTGTGTAAGTGCTAAGTCTGGTGCTCGGTAGAATACGAAAAGAATCGCTAATCCATAACCAATTACACCTACTATAAGAATAATCGCTATTCTGTTATGAACAAAGATCGTTGCAATCGCAGCAATAGCCATAATAGCTGCTACAATCAGCTCTTTCGTTGTAATTGGTGCAACGTCTGTAACTTCAAAGTTAACACCGTTTGTTTGAATTAATACACCTAACGTAATAGCAAAAATCGCTGTGATAACTAGAACCATGTAAAATCTTAATGAACCTGTCATATAAGAAGTTGTAATCTTATTTGAACCAGTTTCGATGTTTTCGATTAACCAATCATATACACGGTTAAAACTTAAGCGTCCTGGTAAGACTGAATAAATGCCTTCCCATTTGCTCTTTGTAAGATAAAGAACGATCCCTAATACCACTACAGCTACTGACATGTAGAATGCAGGAACTAAGCCGTGCCAGAAATAAATGTCTTTATTATTTTCAGCACCGAATACTGCATCAGCAGCATGCGTAATTAACCCTTGATTAAACATTTCAGGGAATAAACCAATTGTAATAACACCAAGTATTAAAATAAATGGTGGAAGAAGCATCATTTTAGGTGCTTCATGTGGTGTTTGTGGTAACTCATCTTCTTTATATTTACCAGTAAATGTGCCGAAGAATAGATACATCGAGTAAACAAATGTAAAGATACTACCAATTACAGCTAATACAGGTAAAGCGGCGACCAAGGCTTCCATAAATGGCCCAGATGCACTGTTAACCAATGTCGCATCAAAAAACATTTCTTTACTGTAGAAACCGTTTAAGAATGGTAGTGGGACACCAGCCATTGAGAATGTACCGAAGATCGCTAATGTAAACGAAATCGGCATAAATGTCATAAGACCACCAAGTTTTCGAATGTCTCGCGTACCTGTTTCGTGGTCTACTATACCAGCAACCATGAACAAACTACCTTTGAAAGTTGCATGGTTTAAAATGTGAAAGACTGCGGCAAATAAGGCGATGTCTGTTCCAAACCCTAACATAGCCATAATCATACCTAATTGACTGATTGTTGAGTAAGCTAAGATTCCTTTTAGATCTGTTTGTCTTACAGCCATGAAAGAACCCCAAACTAATGTCACGATACCAAATAAACTTAGTAAGAAGAAAAAGTTTGGTTCTCCTCCTAATATTGGTGAAAAACGAGCCATTAAATAAATACCCGCTTTAACCATTGTAGCTGAGTGTAAATAGGCACTAACTGGCGTTGGTGCTTCCATCGCATCTGGTAACCAAATGTGAAACGGAAATTGTGCAGATTTGGTAAATGCACCAAGTAATAAGAACGCTAAAATAAAAGGAAAATAATGGCTGTCTACAATAACATCTGCTTGTGCAACCATTTCACGAATACTAGTAGTTCCAGTAACTATAGTTAGAAGGATAATACCTGCAAGTAAACTGAAGCCACCGAGTACTGTGATTAACATTGATTTTAATGCACCATAACGTGAACGTTCACGGTAATGCCAGTAACCAATTAGTAAAAATGACGAAATCGATGTAAACTCCCAGAACGCATATAGAGCAAATACATTATCTGATAGTACTACACCTAACATAGCGGTCATGAAAATATAAAGATAAGTATAAAAATGACCTAGTTGTTCCTTGTGATTTAAGTAATAAATTGAATAGAGAACAACTAAAGTTCCAATACCGCTAATTAATAAGGCAAATAATAAACTTAACCCATCTAAATGAAAAGATAATGAAATATCGAGAGATGGAATCCATTGTACTGACTGTACTTGTGGTTCGAAGTTAGGACCTACGAACTGTAAAAAGTACAAGAAGATCAGAAATGGTACAGCCAGTATAAGCCAACCTGTATGTACTTTTTCCTTCCATCGACTTAAGAAAGGGATAAGTACCGCAAAT
Organism: Alkalibacillus haloalkaliphilus C5; assembly: GCF_000269905.1. Classification (GTDB taxonomy): domain Bacteria; phylum Bacillota; class Bacilli; order Bacillales; family Alkalibacillaceae; genus Alkalibacillus; species Alkalibacillus haloalkaliphilus_A. The sequence goes on along the minus strand of NZ_AKIF01000012.1, from coordinate 382 downwards.
AATAATGGGGCAAAAACTGCATAGATCATACTTGTTTCATCCTTTCGAAAAATCTAAGCCGCAATAAATACAGTAACATTATAACGATATTTTATGTTCTTTGAAAAGAAAAACTCTGTGAACATTAAATAAAAAAGTGACACTCACGGTGAGTGTCACAGACTTATATATAGGAAGAAACTCTAACTAAGATGATTCTTTAAGGTGATCAATTAATTTTCGCTTTTTTAACTCTTTCTCAATTAGTTGAATGAAGTCATGATTTAAATTAAGGTTTTTCGCCTTGTAATATGAATCAATTAATAACTGATCAGATAAGGTTTCCATAATTCTTAAGCCATAATGGCTTGCACCCCCCGCACGCTCACTTTAAAACTGTTTT
>NZ_AKIF01000011.1 GCF_000269905.1 Alkalibacillus haloalkaliphilus C5 | reverse complement strand
CGAGTGTCTTAATGTCAATGGGGATGATGATGTTACCGCCTGTCATGATTTCATTGCCATTTAAAGTATTATTATTTGTCATTGTAGATGGCTGGTATTTAATCACGCATTCAATATTAGAAAGTTATATATAGCGATAGGAAGAAGGAATAAGTATGACCCCAGACATGGTCGTGTCACTTGCTGAACGTGGCATCTACACTATTTTAATAGTTGTTGGTCCTCTATTATTAATTGCTTTATTCGTCGGACTAACGGTCGCCATTTTTCAGGCAACGACACAAATCCAAGAACAAACGTTAGCATTTATCCCAAAAATTGTTGCAGTCTTTGTTGGAATAGTTATTTTAGGGCCATGGATGTTGCAAAGAATGATTGAATTTACTGTAAGTATCTTTAATAACATCTCACAAGTAGTTGGTTAACATGCTAGAATTATTAGATTTCACAAGATTACCGGCTTTCTTCCTAGTTTTAGCTAGACTCGGTGGCTTTTTCTTTTTAGTTCCTTTATTCTCATATCATACGATTCCAATGATGCATCGAATTGGTCTTGTGTTCGCTTTATCTTGGATCATGTACTTATCGCTAGATGTTCCTGCTATGCTTTTTGATGGTCAATATGTATTACTATTACTTAAAGAAGTTACAGTAGGAATATTAATCGCATTAATAGCCTATATCATTTTAGCTGGTGTGCAAATTGCTGGTGGTTTTATCGATTTTCAAATGGGGTTTGCAATTGCGAACGTCGTTGATCCACAAACAGGAATTCAAAGTCCGATTATTGGTCAGTACTATTATATTTTCGCATTACTATTACTCGTAGCTACTAATGCGCATCATTTACTCATTGATGGTATTTTTTATAGTTATCAATTTATTGGGTTCCAAGAAATGATTCCAATACATAGTGAAGCATTCCCTGAATTTATTATTATGACAGTATCAGGTATGTTTTTAATTGCTTTTCAAATGGCGATTCCGATAGTTGGTACATTATTTTTAGTAGATGTTGCGCTAGGTATGATTGCTAGAACCGTTCCACAAATGAATGTATTCGTCGTAGGGCTACCACTTAAAATATTTGTAAGTTTTGTCGTAATACTAATATCGTTTAGCTTTTTCGGCTTACTCATTAATGAATTATTTAATTACATGTTCCAGACGATGCGACAGCTTCTGGAGATTATGGGAGGGGCGTAATGTGAAACAATTACGCTTAAATCTACAATACTTCAACCAAGAAAAGACAGAGAAAGCAACCCCAAAAAAGAAGCAAGACTCTCGTAAAAAAGGTCAAGTTGCAAAAAGCCAAGATGTCAATACTTCTATATTGTTGTTTTGTGTTTTTGTATTTCTATTAGTCTATGGATCCTTTATGCAGAAACGTTAACGGGGGTTTATACGCATAGTTTTACTGAATTTATTCATTGGGAACTTACTCCGGCTAATGTTGAACAAGTGTTTTTTCAATCAACAGTAGAAGGGGTTAAAGTAGTTTTGCCAGTAATGGCTGTGGCTATTATTGGTGCGCTCATAGCGAACTATATGCAAATTGGCTTCTTATTCACTGGTGAACCGCTGAAATTTGACTTGAAAAAGATTGACCCTTTAAAAGGTATTAAAAGAATATTCTCAGCTAGAGCCTTAGTTGAATTTTTGAAATCTTTACTAAAAATTTCTTCAGTTGGCTCGGTTTGTTTTACAATCATATGGCTCAATAAAGATGAACTCATGATGCTATCACAAAAATCAATAGGTGAAGCAATTTCTTTTTTCGGACAGTTAACAATTATTATCGGTGTCGGTGCAGCGCTTATGCTCATGATCGTTGCGGTCATAGATTACTTATACCAAAAATATGATCATGAAGAAAAATATAAAAATGTCAAAACAAGATGTTAAAGATGAGAATAAAAACATCGAAGGTGATCCGTTAATTAAATCGCGAATTAAAGAAAGACAACGTCAAATGGCACAACAACGTATGATGAGTGAAGTACCTACAGCAGACGTTGTCATTACAAATCCAACGCACTACTCTATAGCATTGAAGTACGACGAGGACAAAGCAGATGCACCTTTTGTTGTTGCGATGGGTGTTGATTACGTCGCATTAAAAATTAGAGAGGTTGCAAAGGCGAATGATGTTGTGCGAGTTGAAAACCGCAAACTTGCAAGAGGGCTGTATTATGCCACGGAGATCGGAGACACAATTCCGGAAGATTTCTTCCAACAAGTAGCTGAGGTATTAGCTTATGTTTACAAACTGGAAAAAAGAGCGAAGTAATGGAGAGGGTTTTTAGAAATGTCAGCAAGAGATTTATCGGTATTATTAGGTGTTATTTTAATTATTATTATGTTGGTCATCCCATTACCAGGATGGCTTTTAAGTATATTGATTTTGACGAATATTTCTTTAGCTTTAATCGTGATTCTCGTCACAATGAACACACAGGAAGCATTAGATTTTGCAATTTTTCCTTCATTACTTTTACTCTTAACGTTATTCCGTCTAGGTTTAAACGTATCGACGACGAGAAGTATTTTATCAGAAGCTGACGCTGGTAATGTCGTTGATACATTCGGAGAGTTTGTAACAGGAGGTAACCCTTTTGTCGGTTTCGTTATTTTCTTAATTTTAGTTATTATACAGTTTATTGTCATTACAAAAGGTGCCGAACGTGTGTCAGAAGTAGCAGCACGTTTTACTCTCGATGCTATGCCAGGTAAACAAATGAGTATCGATGCCGACTTAAATGCAGGCATGATCACGGAACAGCAAGCAAAAGAACGTCGTGAAAAGATAGAAAATGAAGCAGACTTTTACGGAGCGATGGATGGTGCAAGTAAATTCGTAAAAGGTGATGCAATCGCAGGTATTGTGATTGTCTTAGTTAATATCATTTTTGGTTTTATTATTGGAATGACACAATGGGGCTTATCAGCAACTGAGACCGTTAATGTGTTTTTGCGATTAACGGTCGGTGACGGTCTTGTATCTCAAATCCCTGCACTTCTGATCGCTACGGCAACAGGTATTATTGTTACACGTGTAGCAGCTGAAGGTAACTTATCACATGATGTAACAGGTCAGTTATTCCGCTATCCTAAATTATTATATGTTGCGGCAGGTACGATTTTTTTACTTGGATTTACACCTATACATTTCATGTTAACGACTTCAATTGCAACATTACTAGCAGTAGGTGGCTTTTATCTGGAGCGTTCTCATCAAAAACAACAAGACTATGAAGATGAAGAAACAGACCAACTAACAGAAGAAAAAGAAGTTGCAACGCCTGATAATGTCGTAGAATTACTTAATATGGACCCTATTGAATTCGAATTTGGCTATGCACTGATCCCAATAGCTGACGCTAACCAAGGTGGCGATTTGTTAGATCGAGTCGTCATGATTAGAAGACAAATTGCATTAGAACTCGGCATTGTAATCCCTGTAGTTCGTATACGGGATAATATTCAACTAAACCCAAATGAATACCAGTTAAAAATAAAAGGCAATGAAGTGGCAAAAGGTGAACTATACTTGAATCATTATTTAGCGATGAGCCCTGGTATGGATGATGAAACAATTGAAGGGATTGACACAGTTGAGCCAGCATTTGGCTTACCTGCTAAATGGATTAGTGAGGATATGAAGGATGAAGCTGAGTTATCAGGTTATACGATTGTAGACCCACCATCAGTTGTATCTACTCACATAACAGAAGTGATCAAAAGGTATGCCAGTCAATTATTAGGACGTGAAGAGACACAACAATTAATTGATCATTTAAAACAAAGCTATCCAACATTAGTAGACGAAGTGACACCAGAACCATTATCAGTTGGTGAAATACAAAAAGTATTATCTAAGCTATTAGAAGAGCAAGTCTCTATTCGAAACCTACCAATTATTTTCGAAACTTTAGCAGACTATGGCAAGATGACGAATGATACTGATTTGTTAGCGGAATATTGTAGACAATCTCTATCAGTTCAAATTACAAAAATGTTTGCAGCAGATGATTATAAAATGAAAGTTATTACACTCTCTCCTCAAGTAGAGAAGAAGATCGCAGAGCATATACAACAAACAGAACATGGAAGTTTTATATCGATGGACCCTGAAACACAACAGAAAGTAATTGAAACGATCCACCAACAAGCAAGCCAGGCTTTTATCGATAATTCTACTCCAATTTTATTATGTTCTCCTGCGATTAGAAGGTATGTTAAACAAATGATTGGTCGCTATTTAACAGATGTTGTAGTACTATCCTACAACGAACTAGAACCAGACTTAGAGGTTGAAAGCGCCGGGGTGGTGAATATCTAATGAAAGTTAAAAAGTATACAGCTCCTACTATGCCGGAAGTTATGAAGAAGGTAAGAAAAGAACTAGGAAATCAAGCTGTTATATTGAACACTAGAGAGAAACGAAGTAAAGGTTTCTTAGGCTTTTTGAAAAAGAAAAATATAGAAGTTGTTGCTGCAGTTGATCCTAACCCGATTTATAATAAACAAACTACACAAACAAAAGGAGAAATTAGTTTATATCAAGAACCACATACACGAACTGAAAATACAACGAAGTCCAAAGAATATGATTCAGATCTACTTGAAGAAATTCGTGATCTAAAGGAACAGTTAACATTAAAGCAAGAAACTAAAACTCAATATCCAAAAGTGATAGAAGAAGTGAATAATTATTTGCAAGGGCAAGGTGTTTCTCAATCGGTAATAGACGAATTAATTGATCCTTTATTAGCTGAGTATTATTCAAATGGACAACAAGGCGATACGACTATTTATTATGAATTATTACAAAAACAAATTACAACTAAAATGGAAGCTGCTGCGACACAATCAAATAGTTCGGCTAAGAGAATATTTCTCTTCGGACCAACTGGAGTAGGCAAAACAACAACTTTAGCTAAGTTAGCGGCTGATGCATCCATTAATCAAAATAAGGACGTTGCTTTAATTACTTTAGATACGTACCGAATCGCAGCTGTTGAACAATTAAAAACTTATGCAAAAATTTTAAACTTACCTGTTGAAGTTGCCTATAATAAAGAAGATTTTGAACAAGCCAAAGAGAACTTTAGTCATAAGGACTTAATATTTGTGGATACAGCGGGACGTAACTTTCGAAATAGCGAGTTCATTGAGCAAATTGATGAACTAATCGATTTTAATGATGAAGATGAGTTGTACTGTGTTTTGTCTTTAACATCAAAAGAACAAGATATGATCGATATTTATAACAACTTTAAAGAATTACCTATTAATCAAGTAATTTTCACTAAAGTTGATGAAACTAATCATTATGGACCTATTTTAAATTTATGGGATCGTTATAAGTTTAAGGTTCGCTATATAACGACTGGTCAAGATGTCCCAGATGACATTGAAAAAGCATCACCTAATAGAATCGCTCAGTTGATAGTAGGTGAACAATAATGAATAGAGATCAAGCGCACGACCTTCGAATGAGAATGAAACAACAGACTGTAGAGCACGCCCACACAATTGCAGTTTTTAGTGGGAAAGGTGGAGTTGGAAAATCTAACTTCGCCTTAAATTTTAGCATTGCGTTAGGAAAACAAGGGAAGAGAGTGTTAATTTTTGATTTAGATATAGGGATGGGGAATATTGATATTTTATTAGGATTACAACCTAAGTACAGTTTATCGACAATGTTAGAGAAAAATTTGCAAATTTCTGATATTATAGAAGAAGGAACTCATGGTATATCATATATAGCTGGCGGAACAGGATTGAGTGACTTTTTTCATTTAGATCAAACTAAATATGATTATTTCATCCAACAACTTCAAATTGTTGCTTCAACATATGACTATATCATTTTTGACCTTGGAGCTGGTATGTCAGAAGAGCATTTAGCTTTTATTCAAGCAGCAGATGAAAGTATTGTTGTGACAACAACGGAGCCAACATCAATAACTGATGCTTATGCTGCTATGAAACGCTTAATTGTTCATAGTAATAGAGACTATATTAAAATATCTTTATTAGTCAATCGAGCGCAAAGTGAACAAGAAGCACAAATAGCTTTTACTAAGTTGGAATCGGTTGTAACAAAATTTCTATATTATAAGTTGAATTTCATAGGCTTTATTCTCGATGACCGACTTGTAGTCGAAGCTGTTAAGAAGCAAATTCCGTACTACATATTTAATGAAAGAGGTAAAGCTAAGAAATCATTAGATCATGTAATCACCAACTATACAAACGAACCTGCACCCAAAAACACCCGCCAGTTTATTAATCGCGTAAGGTCTATGTTTACAAGAAAGGTAGATTAACATGAAGAAATTTAAAGTTTTAGTCATCGATGATTCTGCCTTTATGCGGAAAGTTATATCGGACATTATTAATCAAGACAACCATTTAGAAGTAATTGGGACGGCCCGTAATGGTGAAGATGGATTAACAAAAGTTAAACAACTTAAACCAGATGTCATTACGTTAGATATCGAAATGCCAGTTATGGACGGTCTGACAGCCTTGAAATTAATTATGGAGGAACACGCAACGCCCGTCATTATGTTATCTAGTCTAACTTATGAAGGGGCTAATAGTACGATTACAGCGTTACAACATGGCGCAATCGATTTTATTAATAAAACATCAGGCCCGATTTCTTTAGACTTGAATAAAGTCAGTGAAGAAATTTGTTCAAAAGTTAAACAAGCTGCAACTGCTAACATTGTACAGTCAGATGCACAAGTAAAAGATAAAGACATTCATACAGAAATCACACCACAACAATTTAAACATAATGACACGATCATAGCGATCGGTGTTTCAACTGGTGGACCAAAAGCGTTACAACAAGTTTTGTCAAAGGTGCCAAAGCGATTTAATGGAACTATTGTAATCGTTCAACATATGCCGGCGAAGTTCACAAAGTCATTGGCTGAAAGGTTAGACCGATTAGCTGAAATAAATGTAAAAGAAGTCGAAAACGGAGAACTGTTAAAGACAGGTCACGCTTATATTGCACCAGGCGATTTTCATTTACAAATAAAGCCAGTTGGTCGTTCTTTAGCAGCAGTTGTTGAGCAAACTGAACCTGTTAAAGGTCATCGTCCGTCAGTTAATCACTTATTTGAATCCATTGCAGATTTATCACAGTTTAATAAAGTTGCTGTTGTTTTAACTGGTATGGGGAGTGATGGAACTGAAGGAGCAAAATTATTAAGAGAGAGAGACCCATCTACATATGTAATTGCAGAATCACAACAAACCGCGGTCATTTACGGTATGCCTAAATCTCTCGTAGAAGAAGTTAATCCAAATATAATTAGGCCAGTCAATCTTATTGCAGATGCATTAATTGAAGTGGTTGAACGCTAAGGAGGCGAACTTATGGAGTCGAATCAGTACTTAGATATTTTTATTGACGAAAGTAAGGAGAATTTACAAGTTGTAAATGATCAACTATTGAACCTAGAAAAGGATTCTACAAACCTATCAATTGTAGACGAAATTTTTAGAGCAGCTCATACTTTGAAAGGAATGGCTGCTACGATGGGATACGAAGACCTATCTGATCTAACACACAAAATGGAGAATGTTTTAGATGCTATTAGACAAGAGCAACTTACGGTGACCACTGATGTGATGGACGTTTTATTAGATTCTGTTGAATACTTAGAAGATATGATTTCTGATATTTCAGAAGGTGGCTCTGGAGCTAAGGAAGTAGAATCAATTGTTTCGAAATTAAAAGCTATTGAATCAGGGGAAGCAGTGGCAGAAACCCCAAGTGAAGTAACTGTAAACGAGTCTTCTAACAATTCTTTTTCTATTGATCAATTTGAAAGAACTGTCATACAACAAGCCCAATCTGATGGACAGTTCATTTATCAAATAAGAGTAACATTAACTGAAGATTGCTTATTAAAAGTAGCTAGGGTTTATATGGTGTTTGAAGTGTTAGAGCAAAATGGTGAAGTCATTAAGTCAGTCCCAACAGTAGATGAACTTGAAAACGAAGCGTTTGATCAAGAGTTTGAATTAATTTTAGTTTCTTCAGAATCCGCTGAAGATTTGCAAGGGAAAATATTAAAAGTCTCTGAAGTGAGTCAGGTTGATGTTGAGCCGTTTAGTCTTGATACTAAAACAGCTGAAGAAGAAGTGGCAGCAACTGTTCACGCCCCTGAAAATAGTTCTGAAACAAAAGAAGAGACAGTTGAATCTAAAAAGGCGGCTGGTAATAAAACTATTCGTGTAAATATTGATCGTCTAGATGCTTTAATGAACTTGTTTGAGGAAATGGTAATTGACCGCGGTCGTTTAGAGCAAATTTCTGATGAATTAGATCATAACGATTTAAAGGGAACCGTTGAGCGTATATCGAGAATATCAGGAGACTTACAAAATATCATTTTAACAATGCGTATGGTTCCAATCGACCAAGTGTTTAATCGTTTCCCAAGAATGGTTAGACAACTCACTCGTGATCTAGGTAAGAAGATTGATATGCAAATTGAAGGTGCTGAAACGGAATTAGATCGAACAGTAATTGACGAAATTGGTGACCCTTTAGTCCATTTAATTCGTAATGCTGTTGACCATGGAATTGAAACACCTGATCAGCGTTTAGAAACTGGAAAAAATGAAGAGGGTAAACTGCTATTAAAAGCTTTCCATAGCGGTAACCATGTATTTGTTCAAATTAAAGATGATGGTAAAGGGATTAATCAAGATAAAGTTCTTGCTAAGGCAATTGAAAATGGTGTCATTACTCAAGAGCAATCCACTTCATTAACAAGCAAACAAATTAATGAGTTGATTTTAGAAAGTGGCTTCTCAACAGCTCAAGAAGTTTCAGATATTTCTGGCAGAGGTGTTGGTTTAGATGTTGTGAAAAGCACAATTGAGTCTTTAGGTGGTTCAATAGAGATCGAGTCAGAGTTAGGGCAAGGGACAACATTTACAATTCAACTACCATTAACTTTATCAATTATTTCAGTTATGTTAGTCGTCATTGAGAATGAGACTTACGCTATTCCTTTATCGTCAATTATAGAGACGGCTGTTATTAAGAAATCTGAAATTATGAAAGCACACAACAAGGAAGTCATTGATTTCAGAGGAAACATTGTGCCTTTAGTAGACTTAAAAGAAGTCTTTGAAGTTCCTAGTGATCACGAGGTTGAAGATGAGTTTTACTCTGTAGTTGTCGTACGCAAAGGAGACCAAATGGCAGGATTAGTCGTTGATTCTTTCATTGGGCAGCAAGAAATTGTATTAAAAGGGCTAGGAAACTACCTATCTAATATTTTTGCTATCTCTGGTGCAACTATTTTAGGCAATGGTGAAGTTGCATTAATCGTCGACAGCAATGCTCTCATAAAATAAGGAGGAATGGACATGAGTGAAGTAGTACAAAACGAAAAGGTCATCGTATTTCAATTAAAAGATGAAGAGTATGGTGTTCCGATTGAAAATGTTGGATCTATCGAGCGGATTCAGGAAATTACAAGAGTCCCTCGTGCTCCTCGTTTTGTGAAAGGTGTTATGAATTTACGTGGTGTAATTACACCAATTATTGATTTACGTGAACGATTTGACTTGGAACAAACAGCATATACGGAAAGTACCCGGATCATTATTGTAACGATTGGTGATAAAAATGTAGGTATGATTGTAGATGCAGCTAATGATGTCGTTGATGTTCCTCAAAATCAAGTAGAACCTTCACCAGAGGTCGTTGGATCAGTTAATGCCGATTACATTAGAGGTGTAGCTAAAATCGATCAAAGACTTCTCGTATTACTTAATTTAGATAAAGTGTTAACAGAAGAAGAATTTGATCACTTATCAACAGTTGAATCTTAATTCCGAAAACGTGAGGTCATATTAAATGCAAGATTACGAACAATTTCAACGGATCCATTTAGATGTATTGAAAGAAATAGGTAATATTGGGGCTGGAAATGCGGCTACAGCTTTATCAAGTTTAATTAACCGAAAAGTTCAAATGACGGTACCAATTGTTAATATTGTTTCCTTTGATGAAATGATGATGGAAGTTGGCGGTAAAGACGAAGTTCAAGCTGCTGTCTTTGTACAAGCAACTGGTGACCTATCAGGGAGTATGTTTTTCATGGTTCCACCAGAAGAGGCAGACCTATTTTCGCAATTGATGATTGGTGATCAATCAAAGACAGTTTCAAATGGTGATGAACTAGCCACTTCTGCATTTTTAGAATTAGGAAATATTTTAACAGGGTCTTATTTAAGAGCACTATCTGATTTTACTAGTTTAGAAGTAGTTCAATCTGTACCACAAGTCGCAATCGATATGGTTGGAGCTATGTTAACACAGGGGTTACTCGAAATCTCAGTTTCCTCAGACCAAGCTATTATGATCGAGACTGTTCTTCATGATATTGAAGGAATGAAACGAGAAATAAGAGGACATTTCTTCTTGCTCCCTAACCCAGAAACGTATACTTCTATATTCGAATCGTTGGGAGTTAATCAATTATGAGCCAACAAGTAGCAGAAGTTATAAAGGTTGGAATAGCAGACTTGAATATTGCCGAACACCCCGAAACGATTATGACGGCTGGTTTAGGATCATGTGTAGGTCTTATCTTATATGATAATTTCTCAAATATCGCAGGTTTATTGCATGTTATGTTGCCTGATTCTACAATGGCAAGAAACCAATCATTTAAAGAAGGAAAGTTCGCTGATACAGGTATAAAAGCATTAATTGAAATGCTTGAACGAAAAGGAGTCAGAAGAACTAACTTAAAAGCTAAGATGGCCGGTGGCGCTCAAATGTTTAACGTGAACAGTAACAATGAAATGATGAAAATTGGTTCACGAAATATTGAAGCGGTTAAAAAACAACTAGAAGAATACCGCATTCCAATCGTAGCTGAAGATGTAGGTGGTAATAGAGGTAGAACGATTGAATTTTTAATTGATCAATCAACACTTAAGGTTAGGACAATTCAAGAAGGTGTGACATATATATAATGATTGGCTCAGTATGGCATAATATCGTTTTATCAACTTTTATAAGTGTTTATGTATTTTTATTATCATTATTGAATAATACACCACAACATTCATTCGTTAGAGCACTAATTGTATTCGTTTTAGCATTTATTCTAACGTATGGTGTTCGTCAATTAATCACTTATATATTGGATACAAGAACTAAATCAATACAGCGGTCAGAAACTGAAAATACGCAAGAAGAAGAGGCATCAGTTCAATCAGAAGAACTGGATGATCACGATGAGATTAATGAAGTTGATACAAGCGAAACAGCAGAACATATTCGTAAACTGATGAATGAATAACAGCTAGAAAGTAAAACTTGGGGGTCCGTCAAATGAAGAAATCAACGTCCTCTCTGTCAATGTTATGGGATAAATGGCAAGAAAGTAGAGATCAAGAAGCAGGTAATCTATTAGTCGATCATTATATGCCATTAGTAGATTACCAAGTTAATAGAATTCATACACATTTACCTAAAAATGTAGATAAGCAAGATGTTAAAAGTCTAGCTTTCATGGGATTGGTAGATGCGTTAGAAAAGTTTGAAACAAAACGGGATTTAAAGTTCGATACGTATGCTTCTTTTCGTATAAAAGGAGCAATCATTGACGGTTTGAGAAAAGAGGATTGGTTACCGCGTTCTGTTCGAGAGAAGTCTAAAGAAATTGAACAAGCTTTTGAAGCTTTAGAACAAAAGTTTCAGCGAGAACCAACAATTGACGAAGTTGCACATAAAGTTAATTTGTCCCCCGAAGAAGTTGCTGAGGTTATGAAAGACACATTGTTCGCCAATATATTGTCAATTGAAGAAAAAACGAGTGAACAAAATGATGAACAGCGAGAAAGCCTTCGAAATACAATCCCGGACACCCATGAATTAACACCTGATGATCAGTTAGTTAGAAATGAAAACGTGCAGGAATTGTTAGTCGAGATAGAAAAGCTTAACGACAATGAACAAATCGTCTTAAGCTTGTTTTATAAAGAGGAGCTAACCTTAACTGAAATTGGTGATGTGTTAGAGTTGTCAACATCACGCATCTCACAAATTCACAGTAAGGCAATTGCAAAGCTGAAAAGGTTATTAACAGCATGATTAAGGGGTGAAGGGTGTTGGACTTATCACAATTAATAGATGTTAAAGTTAATGACAATCGTATGAACGCTTTTATCGAGTTCAATAACAGTTATTTTTCTAATGTTGAACTAGATGAAGAGTTTAGTATAGCTGAATTAATTACACCTTCAAACATTATTAATTTTCTTCATAAGAATGAAATTGTTTACGGTATTGATGAAGAAGCCATCCACCAATTTTGTGAAGACATTTTAAACAGTGAAGGTGAAAATTTAGATTCCTCACAAATTGAAGTAGCTAGAGGTATTGAAGCTGAAAATGGTGAGGATGGCTATATTGATTATCATGTAAACCTTAATTCAAAAGTAGATGTTGACGGAGAGACGCATAAGATCGATTTTAAAGAAATGATGCAAATTCCAATCGTTGAAACAGATGAACCGTTACTAACTTTTGTAGCTCCAACAAAAGGTGAACCTGGTATTAATGTTTATAATAAAAAGGTTGAAGCGAAACCAGGCAAGGTTGTAACAATAAAAGCGGGCGAAAATACAAAACATACTGAGAAAGATCAAACGATATATGCAACAGATAGTGGACAAGTCACCTTAACTGAAAAAGAAATTAAAGTATTGCCAGTATATGAAGTGAACAAAGACCTTGATTTGACAATTGGTAACATTGAATTTAATGGTTCCATTGTAATTAAAGGGGATGTACCAGAAGGGTTCAGTTTAAATGCCCGTGGTGATATTACGGTAAAAGGTATAGTTGAAGGTGCTTATTTAGAAGCGGGTGGCTCTGTTTTTATTGAAGAGGGCGTCTCTTCTCAGGGAAAAGGTAAAATTCGCGCAACTTTAGATATTAAAGCAGGTAATATAAACCAAGGGAATTTAGAAGCTGGTCGAAGCATTCATGTTAATCAATCAATACTACATAGCGAAGTAATTGCTCGAGAGTCTGTATCTTGTTACAAAGGGCATATTATTGGCGGTTCGATATCTAGTGGTCAATTAATTGAAGCTAATGATATAGGTAATCGTATGAGTTCTAAAACAGTACTGTATTTAGGTGAAAATAAAAAAGTGGTTGAGAAAAAGTCATATATAGAAGAACGAATGAAAGAACTAGTGGAACAGTTGAAAAAATTAAAAATGATCGGTAGCAAGATGGAACAGTTACAAGAATTGCGTGAATTAAGTAGTAAAGAAAGAATTACTCTATTGAGGCAAAAGCGTTCTTATGAAAAAGCTAAATTAGAATTAAGTGAACTAAATGATGAGTACTCCATTTATACACAGAATGATATGAACTACAATGAAGAGAATTTACCTAATGTAACAGTTCATGGTATAATTTATCCAAATGTAGAAGTGAAATATAGCAAGTATGCAAAAGTGTTCAATCAAGAGGCTAGTAAAGTTTCAATTGTATATGAAAATCATGATTTTTCTATAAATCCACTATAGAAAGGGTCGGTTTTAATGAGTTGGAAAGCTGTTGAGATGCAAGTGGCTCTCCCAAGAACCCAAGATGCTAGTCAACTTCAAGACCAATTACAACAACGCGGCCAATTAATGCAAGACCAAATTACGCATGAACAACTGCGAGAACTTGAACGTAAAAGAAAAGCAGTCTTAGAATCTGAACAAACTGAACAAATCGACAATGAAGAGGACAGCCGTAAACATGAAGCAGAAGCGAAAGCAAATGGTGATAATCAAACTGAAAGTAAGGATCAACGTAGGACAAGCATCCCTCACCCTTACTTAGGTAATCGAGTCGATTTTACAAAGTAAACAATATTAGGTGGTATGGAAGTTGGAAATCATTTATTTAGTTCTACATGGAATAGCTTTATTTGCGATATTTTGGCTATTCATTCAATTAAGGCAATCGAATGAATCTGAAAAACAATCAGAGCAACGAGTTCAAGAGATTGAAGATTTATTTAACTCATATTTATTAGAAATAAAAGATGAAAATAAAAAATTAATAGAACAACTATCTAAAGTAGAGCGAACTAATCAATATTCCTCAACAACTAATAACGACCAAGATCAATCGAGTAACAACATAAGTTTAAAAAATCATGGAAAAAGCTTTGATTATACTACCCCACCTGAAGACGAGTATGACGCTTTTGATTTAGAACATGTCATCTCTGAACAAGAGGATCAATTAGACCTAAGCACCGAAAAACAAATGGATCATGAGCAACGAAGCTCTCAACCTAGCCTACAAAATCAAGTCCTCGACCTTATTAAACAAGGTTACTCAATAGAAACGACAGCAAAGAAGTTAAATATGGGCTATACAGAGGTTGAACTTATTGTAAAATTTAATCATAAAATGACTATTTAATACTTGCTACGCAAAAACAGTTATGATATATTTACTTTTGGTGTTAATACACACGTTTGTGGACGTAAGTAAAGGTGCTCATTAATAATGAGTTTTGCTTATATATGAAGCAAACGGAGGAAAAAAACCATTTAGGAGGATTTTATTATGTCAGCTATTTCAATGAAACAGCTATTAGAAGCTGGTGTTCATTTCGGACACCAAACACGCCGTTGGAATCCAAAAATGAAGCGCTACATTTTCACAGAGCGTAACGGCATTTACATCATCGACTTACAAAAAACAGTTAAAAAGGTTGATGAAGCATTCAACTTCATTAAAGAAGTTGCTCAAGATGGAGGTACAATCCTATTCGTCGGTACTAAAAAGCAAGCACAAGATACGGTAAAGGAAGAAGCGACCCGTTCTGGCATGCATTACATCAACCAGCGTTGGTTAGGTGGTACTTTAACGAACTTCCAAACAATCGAAAAGCGTGTTAATCGCCTGAAAGATATCGAGCGTATGGAAGAAGACGGTACTTTTGATGTACTTCCGAAAAAAGAAGTGGTTATGATCTTAAAAGAAAAAGATCGTCTAGAGAAATTCTTAGGCGGAATTAAAAATATGGATGAGCTACCTGATGCTCTATTCATCGTAGACCCTAGAAAAGAACGTCTTGCAGTTAAGGAAGCGCAAAAGTTAGATATCCCTATCGTAGCAATGGTTGATACTAACTGCGATCCAGATGAAATTGATTTCGTAATCCCTGCAAACGATGATGCAATTCGTGCTGTTAAACTTATTACAACAAGAATGGCAGATGCTATCCTTGAAGTAAAACAAGGTGAAGCAACAGAAGATGTTGCTGTAGACGCTTCTGAAGAACAAGAAGAAAAACAAACAGTTCAAGAGTAAAAAGGTTGTAGGTGATAAGAGGTAGGACCTTTTATCACCTTTTTTACAGCATGAGTTTTAGAAACATAATTGTGTGGAACGATGTATACGATTAAGGAATTTTATATCAAATTTAACTTTAAACATAAAACCGATCATTCCAAGGAGGAAGTATAATGGCAATTAGTGCGAAACTAGTAAAAGAACTGCGCGAGAAGACAGGCGCGGGTATGATGGATTGTAAAAAAGCGCTTCAAGAAACTGACGGTGACCTAGATCAAGCTGTTGAATTCCTACGTGAAAAAGGTATGTCAAAAGCGGCTAAAAAAGCTGACCGTATTGCAGCAGAAGGATCAACACATATTGTTACTGAAGGTAACACTGCAGTTATGATTGAAGTAAACGCAGAAACAGACTTCGTAGCTAAAAACGATGAATTCAAAAACTTATTAGACGTATTAGCTAACCATATCCTTACTCATAAACCAGCTACAGTAGAAGAAGCATTTGAACAAAAGATTAACGGTGAAGAAACGGTAAGTGAATATATCACATCTGCAATTGCGAAAATCGGAGAGAAACTTTCATTACGCCGCTTTGAAATCTTTGAAAGCGATGAAAACTCTGCAATTGGTGCTTACATCCATATGGGTGGTAAAATTGGAGTTCTTACACAACTAGAAGGCACAACTGATGAAGACGTTGCAAAAGACGTTGCGATGCATGTGGCTGCAATTAACCCTGACTACTTATCACGTGAAGAAGTTGATCAAGAAGTTGTGGATACAGAGCGCGAACGCCTAAAGCAACAAGCTCTAGAAGAAGGTAAGCCTGAGCATATTGTTGAAAAAATGGTAGAAGGTCGTCTTGGTAAATTCTTCGAAGATATTTGCTTACTTGATCAGTCATTCGTTAAAGATCCTGATCAAACAGTGAAAAAGTACGTTGAATCAAAAGGTGCTTCAGTTAAATCATTCGTACGTTACGAAGTTGGCGAAGGTATGGAAAAGCGTGAAGAAAACTTCGCTGATGAAGTCATGAACCAAGTTAAGAAATAACAAACCAATAAGAATAGGGGACACTTGGGTGTGTTCCCTATTTTGTAAAGTAAAAATACATCTTTACATAATGACGGAGGTAAATATGTCAACACCGGATTTCAAACGTATTGTATTAAAAATTAGTGGTGAAGCACTTAGTGGTGAACAAGGGTATGGAATTGACCCGAAATTTATTAAATCAATTGCAGACCAAGTTAAAGCCGTACACGATTTGGGAATCGAAATTGCAATTGTAGTCGGTGGCGGTAACATTTGGAGAGGCAAAGTTGGTAGTGAAGTCGGTATGGATCGAGCTAATGCTGATTATATGGGCATGTTAGCTACTGTTATGAATTCTCTTGCTTTACAAGACAGTTTAGAGAACTATGGAGTAGAAACTCGAGTTCAAACGTCGATTGAAATGAGACAAGTTGCTGAACCTTATATTCGTCGCAAGGCTATGAGACACCTTGAGAAAAAGCGTGTTGTCATTTTTGCCGGTGGAACAGGTAACCCTTACTTTTCAACAGACACGACAGCAGCTTTACGCGCAGCTGAAATAGAAGCTGACGTTATTTTAATGGCTAAAAATAATGTCGACGGTGTCTATTCTGATGATCCAAAGCTTAATGCTGATGCATTTAAATATCACGAACTAAGCTTCATGGAAGTATTAAATGAAGGTTTAGGTGTTATGGATTCAACAGCTTCATCTTTATGTATGGACAACGACATAGCATTAATAGTATTCTCAATTATGGATGAAGGTAACATCAAACGTGTTGTTACTGGAGAAGAAATTGGAACAATAATTAGGAGGAAATCAGAATGAGTGATGCAGTAATTAAAGATTGTCGCGAAAAAATGTCTAGTGCGATTCAAGCGTTCTCCAAACAATTGTCTACAGTGAGGGCAGGTCGTGCTAACCCAGCACTATTAGATAGTGTTTATGTCGATTATTATGGTGCAAGCACACCGTTAAATCAGTTATCAACTGTATCTGCTCCAGAAGCTAGATTACTTGTCATTACACCATTTGACAAGTCAGCAATTGGTGATATCGAAAAAGCTATTCAAAAAGCAGACTTAGGATTACAGCCAAACAATGACGGAAACGTGATCAGAATTAATATTCCGGCATTAACAGAAGAGCGCCGTAAAGAGTTAGTGAAAATTACTCGTAAATATGCTGAAGAAGCACGTGTACAAATTCGTAACATTCGTCGTGATGCGAATGATCAATTAAAGAAACTAGAGAAAAGTAGTGAGATTACAGAAGATGAATCTCGTTCTTTTCAAGACGATGTCCAAGATGAGACGGATAAGCATATTGCTCAAATTGATCAATTGTTAGAAGAAAAGGAAAACGAAATCACAGAAGTTTAAACTTCTTACTTGGAGATTATAACAGCTTTCGCTCATTCAAGCGGAAGCTGAATTTTTCTTAATGTTGTTTAGAGAGGGATTATTATGCTTTTTCGTACAAACTCTAAAAATGAACAAGGTGAAATACAGTCAGAAAACATACCGAAGCATATTGCGATCATTATGGATGGCAATGGTAGATGGGCTAAAAAACGTGCCTTACCTAGGGTTGCTGGTCACCGTGAAGGTATGAAAGCAATTGAAAAGGTTGTTAAACGAGCTTCTAATTTAGGTGTTGAAGCAATGACGTTGTACGCTTTTTCTACAGAAAATTGGAAAAGGCCTAAATCAGAAGTTGAGTTTATTATGAAATTACCATCTCAATTTCTAGATACATATTTACCAGGACTTAAAGAAAACAATGTTAGAATAACAACTATGGGTGATTTTGAACTGTTACCCGAATTTACAAAGAATGCTGTGAGTAAAGCGATTGATGAAACAAGCAATAATAGTGGGATGGTCTTAAACTTAGCGTTAAATTATGGCAGTCGTAAAGAATTAGTAGATGCTGTTAAAGAAATTAGTCAGTCTGTATTAGATGGTGAATTTGATGTAGAATCTATCAATGAAGAAAAAGTTGAAGAACATTTATATACGACTGATTTACCAGATCCTGACTTACTAGTTAGAACAAGTGGTGAACAAAGGTTAAGTAACTACTTATTGTGGCAATTAGCGTATGCGGAGTTTTACTTTACTGACAAACTTTGGCCTGAATTTAATGCAGAAGCATTAGATGAAGCTATTATAGAATATCAACATCGAAAAAGAAGGTTCGGTGGCTTATAGGGATGTGAGGAAATGAAACAACGAGTCATAACAGCTGTAATTGGATTGATTATATTTGTTCCCTTTATAGTTTTTGGAGGGTGGCCATTTGCGTTATTAGTTGCTGTCTTAGCAACAATGGGGTTAAACGAGTTGTTTCGTATGAACAATATATCAACTTTTAGTTTCCCTGCCGTCTTAAGCTTTATGCTGTTATGGATTTTTTATATTGATTTATTTATAACACCGATCTTTTCATACATACCGTTGCAACATTTTGAACTATTCTTTATCTTTATATTTTCACTTTTAATTTATACTGTTGTTGTGAAAAATGAAAAGACTTACCATGACTTATCGTTTATATTGTTATCATTATTTTATGTTGGTGTCGGTTTTGCCTACTTTATTGAAACAAGATATGTCGGCATAGAATATATCTTTTTTGTGTTATTAATTATTTGGTTAACTGATTCTGGAGCATATTTCTTTGGTAAATATATGGGTAAACGGAAGTTGTGGCCTGAAATTAGTCCGAAAAAGACAATTGCAGGTTTTGTTGGTGGTGTTTTAAGTGCCATTGTTGTAGCGATCATTTTCCAATTGATTTTTCAATTATATGACTACGTTATAACTGTGATCATAATTGCAATAATTGCTTCAATCCTAGCACAAATTGGTGACTTAGTTGAGTCTGCATTGAAACGAACTTATGAAGTGAAAGATTCTGGAACATTACTGCCAGGTCACGGTGGTGTTTTAGATCGTTTTGACAGTTTAATCTTTATGCTGCCTTTCTTGCATTTTTTACATTTTATTTAATATATAGCAATAAATGAGGGTTAAATATGAAAAATATTGTCTTATTAGGTGGAACGGGTTCAATTGGCTTACAAACTATTGATATAATTAAAGAATACCCTGATGCATTTAATTTATATGCGCTTGCATTTGGAACTCAAGTGGATGTAGCCAAACCGATTATTGAGGAGTTGAAACCTCAAGTCGTTATTGTTAAAGATGGTGAAACAAAAAGTCATCTTGAAAGTTCACTTACATATGATGTTAAAGTGTATGCTGGATTAGATGCATTAAGTGAAATTGTTAAACATGACCAAGTTGATTTAGTCGTTAATGCTGTTTTAGGAAGTGTTGGTTTAAAGCCTACTCTAGAAGCCATTCGGGCTAAAAAGCAAATTGCATTTGCAAATAAAGAAACGCTTGTAACAGCGGGACACCTTGTCATGAAAGAAGCGAGAAAGTACGGTGTAGACTTATTACCAGTTGATAGCGAACATGCTGCGATCCATCAATGTCTGCGTGGAGAAAATATAAATAAATTAAAGCGTTTGGTCATTACAGCTTCTGGTGGTAGTTTTCGTGACCGTACGAGAGAAGAACTCGTAGGTGTTACTAAAGAAGATGCATTAAAACATCCTAACTGGAGTATGGGAGCAAAGATTACAATCGATTCAGCAACGATGATGAACAAAGGCCTTGAAGTCATTGAAGCTCATTGGCTATTTGGAGTTCCTTATAATCAAATTGATGTGATTATGCATAAAGAAAGCGTTATTCATAGTATGGTAGAGTTTACAGATCAAAGTGTTATGGCTCAGTTAGGGACACCAGATATGAGAATACCGATTCAATATGCTTTAACATATCCGGAGCGTTACCCTTACAATATGTCAGAGGGATTAGACTTATTATCATTCGGCACTTTAAACTTTCAGGAAATGAGTTTTGAACGGTTCCCATGTTTAAAAATGCATATGAATCAGGGCGTGAAGGTGGTTCTATGACAACTGTTTTAAATGCTGCCAATGAAGAAGCTGTTTCTTTATTTTTAAACGGAAAAGTAGACTTTTTAGGGATTGAAAACCTAATTCAAAATCAACTTGAACAACACAAAACGATTACATCTCCTGACTTAGAAACAATTTTAACTATTGATCAAGAGACCCGTGAACGCGTCCGTCATGAAGTGTCTTAAAGGAAGGTGCTAGTATTGAATACTGTTATTGCCTTTATTTTCATGTTTGGCCTTTTAGTATTTATCCATGAATTAGGCCATCTCATTTTTGCAAAACGAGCCGGAATGTTAGCTCGTGAATTTGCAATCGGCTTTGGACCGAAGATTTTCTCATATCGTAAAGACGAAACGTTGTATACAGTACGTTTGCTTCCAATTGGTGGCTACGTACGAGTGGCAGGTGAAGACCCTGAAATTATTGAGCTAAAACCAGGGCATCATATCGGTTTAGAATTTAATGATTTTGGTGATGTGAATAAGATTATTGTAAACAATAAATCTAATTACCCTAATGCCAAAATTGTAGAAGTAGAGCAAGTAGATTTAGATCATGAGTTAAAAATAGACTGTTATGAGCTAGATACTGATGAACACCATCAATTTAATGTTGACCGAAAAGCGTTGTTCGTCATGGATGAAAAAGAAACTTTAATTGCCCCATATGATCGTCAGTTTGGATCTAAGTCTGTGGGCCAAAAAGGTATACAAGTTTTTGCTGGTCCTGCAATGAACTTCTTATTAGCAATCGCAATCTTTATTGGTCTTGGATTTGTTCAAGGGGTACCAGTAGAGGAAGCTTTAATTGGTGGAGTACAAGAAGATAGCCCTGCAGAACAGGCTGAACTGATGGAAGGTGACGAGGTCGTATCGATCAATGGGCAATCTATTGAGACGTGGATGGACTTTGTTATGTACGTGCAGGAACGACCTGACGAACAATTAGATGTGACTGTAGAAAGAGATGGCGATCTAATATCCAAATCCATTACGCCAGAATCCTTCACCGAACAAGGCGAAACAATTGGCAGACTCGGTGTTATGAGAATGTTTGAAGATTCCCCAGGAGATGTTATCTTATATGGTTTTACACAAACATATGATATAACTGTATTAATAATAAATGCGCTTGGGCAACTTGTGACTGGTCAATTATCTATTGATGCGTTAGCTGGTCCAGTTGGTATTTATACTGCAACAGATGACGTTGTACAAACAGGGTTTTTAAACTTTTTAATGTGGACGGCTATGTTAAGTATTAATTTAGGTATTATTAACTTATTACCTCTCCCTGCTTTAGATGGAGGAAGGTTAATGTTTATCGGCCTTGAAGCCATTAGAGGGAAACCAGTAGATCCTCAAAAAGAAGGCGTTGTCCACTTTATCGGCTTTGCACTACTTATGTTGCTGATGATAGTTGTTACATGGAATGATATAGAACGTTTATTTATGTAAAAATCGTATTTTGAGGTGAATCTAATATGAGACAAAGTAATATGTTGATTCCAACGTTGCGAGAAGTACCTAAAGAAGCAGAAATAGCAAGTCACCAATTACTATTAAAAGCCGGGTATATCCGTAAGCTAGCTTCAGGAGTGTACAACTTTTTGCCATTAGGTAAAAGAGTTTTACGCAACTTAGAAAATATTGTCCGTGAAGAAATGGACCGTGCAGGGGCACAAGAAATCCAAATGCCAAGTCTACAACCTGCAGAACTATGGGAAACCTCTGGCCGTTGGGATACGATGGGCTTAGAGTTAATGCGTCTTAATGACCGTCATGAACGACCATTTGCACTTGGTGCGACGCATGAGGAAGTTGTAACCTCTTTAGTTAGAGATGAAATCAATTCATACAAAAAATTACCTCTAACAGTCTATCAGATTCAAACGAAGTACCGTGATGAAAAAAGACCTCGCTTTGGTTTGCTTAGAGGGAGAGAATTTTTAATGAAGGATGCTTATTCCTTCCATGAAGATTTTGAGTCTTTAGATGAAACTTACGATCAATTATTTAATGCATATAAGCGTGTATTTGAACGTTGTGGTTTGAACTTTAGAGCTGTAATTGCGGATTCTGGTGCTATGGGTGGTAAAGACACTCATGAATTTATGGTTTTATCTGACGTTGGCGAAGATACAATCGCATATTCTGATACATCAGATTACGCAGCGAACGTTGAGATGGCACCAGTTGTCACGCAGTATGAACAAGGGAATGAAGAAGAGAAGCCACTAGAAAAAGTCGAAACACCTAATGCGAAAACAATGCAAGAGGTAGCTGATTACTTAGGTCATTCACTTTCTGAAGGCATGAAAGCCATTATGTTTAAAGTGGACGATCGCCTTGTGTTAGTCGTAACTCGTGGTGATCATGAAGTAAACGACGTCAAAGTGAAAAATTTATTCGATGCAGGGATCGTTGAGTTAGCAACTGAACAAGAAACAATCGATGTTGTCGGAGCAGGTTTCGGTTCATTAGGACCTATTAATGTACCTGAAAGTGTAGAGGTAATTGCAGATCACGCAGTTAAATCGTTACACAATGCTACATGTGGTGCTAATGAAAATGGTTACCACTTCAAAAATGTAAATCCTGATAGAGATTTTGAAGTAAACCAATATGCAGATTTGCGTTTTGTTGAAGAAGGTGATCCTTCTCCAGATGGACAAGGTACAATTCAATTTGCAAAAGGAATTGAAGTCGGTCACGTATTTAAGCTAGGTTCTCTATATGCTGATAAGTTAGGAGCATCTTTCTTAAACCAACAAGGACGCTCACAAAACTATGTGATGGGTTGTTATGGTATAGGAGTTACAAGAACATTAGCTGCTGTAGTTGAACAATACCATGATGACAATGGGATGTTTTGGCCAGACTCACTAGTTCCATTTGATGTGCACATTATTAATTTAAATGCCAAGAAAGAAGAACAAGTTGAAGTAGCTGAACAAGTTTATGAACAACTTCAATCTAAAGGCTTTGATGTTTTATATGATGACCGTCAAGAGCGTGCTGGTGTTAAGTTTAATGATAGTGATTTAATAGGTGTAACGCACCGGGTTACAATCGGTAAACGAGCACATGAAGGTTATGTTGAGTATAAACATCGTAAGACAGGAGAACAGCAAGATATTCATATCGATGAACTTGTTGACTTCTTAAAAACACTTCATTCATAATTTTGATGTAAACCCTTGTCTTTTGTGCGAGACAAGGGTTTACTAAAATGATATAACCTTTAAGAGAGGGACTTGAAATGGACCTAAATAAAAAAGAGAAAATGGCATTGTTACTCGAACAAGTTAATATGCCAACTGATGTTATCAATGAGCACTTTTCTGAAACCATATTAAATAAATTAACTGTTTATAAAGATAAAAAACTGTGGGAGTTTCACTTACATAACCCCATTCCATTTAAATTCGAAGCCATTTCTTTATTCAAAGCTAACTTAAAAACGGCCTTTCATCATATTGCGGACGTTGATGTAGTTATTACAAATGATCATAGTGATCTTGAGGATGGAGAATTTAAAACCTATTGGCATGATTTCATTCATTCCATCCATGATTTATTTCCGGCGTATAAAGACTTTATCTGTTCTCAAGTACCAAAAATAGAGGGGCCTAATGTCACTTTAAGCGCTCGTAATGATGCAGAAGCTAACGTGATTAAGAAGAAGTTAGATCCACTATTTAAAGAATACTGTGATAAGCACGGACTTAAAAATTATTATATTCAACTAGAAGTCTCAATTAATGAAGAAGAAATCCATCAGTTCCAAAAACAGAAACAAGAAGAAGAAAGAAACTTAGTTCAAAAAGCAATACAAGATCAAGCTGAAAAAGAAAAAGTTAAAGAAAATGAACCGAAGGAAAATCAAGGCCCTTTACAAATTGGCTATGAAATTAAGGATGAGCCAATTCAAATGCACAATATTTTAGAAGAAGAGAAACGAATGGTCATTCAAGGTTATGTCTTTGATGTAGACATTCGTAATTTAAGGTCAGGTCGCGACCTTTTGATTATTAGCATTACAGACTATACGGATTCAATCCAAATTAAGATGTTCTCTAAAGGTGATGAACAAAAAGAACAATTTAAGCGTGTAAAAGCAGGTATGTGGCTTAAAGCGCGTGGAAGCGTACAAACAGATACGTACACGAATGAACTTATGATGATGGGTAATGATGTCATTGAAGTAAAAGGTGTAGTACGCAAAGATAAAGGTATAGATGGTGAAAAGCGTGTAGAACTACATGCGCATACAACGATGAGTCAAATGGACGCCACAGTCTCAGCTACTAGCTTAGTTGAACAAGCTGCTAATTGGGGCCATAAAGCGGTTGCGATCACAGACCACGGAGTAGTCCAAGCTTTTCCAGATGCGTATAATGCAAGCCAAAAGCATGATATTAAAGTACTTTATGGATTGGAAGCTTATTTAGTAGATGATGGAGTTCCTATTGCTTACAATGAAAAGGACTTAATGCTTGAAGATGCAACATATATCGTATTTGACGTCGAAACGACAGGGCTTTCTGCAACATACGATAAAATTATCGAGTTAGCAGCCGTGAAATTGTACCAAGGTGAAATTGTTGACCGTTTTGAGCGATTTGCTAATCCTCATCAAAAGTTAAGCCAAACCACAATTGATCTTACAGGTATAACTGATGATATGGTTAAAGATGCACCAGAAATTGAAGATGTTATGCGCGACTTTTATGAATGGTGTGGTAGTGATGTACTCGTAGCTCATAACGCAAGTTTCGATATAGGCTTTATTAATGCAGCTTATAAACGTATAGATTTACCGAAAGTAACTAATCCTGTCATCGACACTCTTGAACTAGCACGTTTACTTTACCCTAATTTAAAAAACCACCGCTTAAATACATTATGTAAACAATTAAATATTGAGTTAACACAACACCACCGCGCAATATATGATGCGGAAGCTACTGGTTATTTAATGTGGGCGTTAGTTAAAACGGCGAAAGAAAAAGAGATTGAAAACCATCAAGATTTAAATCGTTATGTAGGACAAGGTGACGCTTACAAACGTTCTAGACCTATGCATGCTACTTTAATAGCTCAAACAGAAGAAGGATTAAAGAACTTATTCAAGCTTGTGTCGTTAGCACATACTGATTACTTTTTCCGAGTCCCTAGAATACCACGCTCAAAATTATCAAAACATCGTGAAGGAATCTTAGTAGGGTCAGCATGTGATCAAGGTGAATTATTTGATACTATTGCTCTTAAATCTGAGGAAGAAGCAGAAAAAGTGGCAGAGTTTTACGATTATATCGAAGTTCAACCTCCAATGAACTATTACCACTTAATCGAAAAAGAGAATGTACAATCGCTAGAGCATATTAAGCAATTGATTAAGAAGTTGATTGAAATAGGGGAACGCTTAGGTAAAACAGTAGTAGCAACCGGTAATACCCATTATTTACACGAACACGAAAAAATTTATCGACAAATTTTAATAGGCTCTCAAAGTGGTAACCCGTTAAACCGTCAAACGTTACCTAATGTGCCATTTAAAACAACACAAGAAATGTTAAATGACTTTGCATTCCTTGGTGAAGAAAAAGCAAAAGAAATTGTCGTTACAAATACAAACTGGGTAGCCGATCAAGTTGATGTATTAAAACCAATTAAAGACGATTTATATACACCAAACATTGAAGGTGCTGACCAAGAAATAAGAGATATGTGTTATAACCGTGCTAAAAGCATTTATGGGGAAGACTTACCTAACATTGTAACTGACCGACTTGAAGTCGAGTTAACGAGTATTATCGAAAATGGCTTCTCGGTTATTTATTTAATTTCTCAAAAAATCGTTAAAAAATCATTAGAGGATGGCTATTTAGTTGGTTCGCGTGGTTCAGTAGGTTCATCATTTGTCGCGACGATGATGGAGATTACTGAAGTAAACCCGTTAGCGCCACACTATGTATGTCCAGACTGTCAACACTATGAGTTTTTCACTGATGGAAGCGTTGGTTCTGGTTATGATTTACCTGAAAAAAGTTGTGAACAGTGTGGTGCAGAATATACTCGTGATGGACAGGATATCCCATTTGAAACATTCCTAGGCTTTAAAGGGGATAAAGTACCTGATATCGACTTAAACTTCTCAGGAGAATATCAACCTGTAGCTCACCATTATACGAAGGTGTTATTCGGGGAAGATAAAGTTTATCGTGCAGGTACTATTGGTACAGTCGCAGAAAAGACTGCATACGGGTATGTTAAAGGGTACGCACAAGACAACCAATTCATGTATCGTCAAGCAGAAGTAGACCGGTTAGTTAAAGGGTGTACAGGCGTAAAACGTACAACAGGACAACACCCAGGTGGTATTATCGTTGTACCAGATGAATACGAGATATACGACTTTTCGCCAATTCAATATCCAGCTGATGATCAAAGTTCAGAATGGTTAACGACACACTTTGATTTCCATTCTATCCATGATAACTTATTAAAACTTGACATTTTAGGACACGATGATCCTACCGTGATTCGTATGTTACAAGACATTACTGGTATTGACCCAGAATATGTTCCAGTTAACGATCCGGAAGTGATGAAAATTTTTAGCGGTCCTGATGTTTTAGGTGTAACAGCCGATGATATTTTGTGTAAAACTGGAACACTTGGAGTACCAGAGTTCGGTACACGATTTGTAAGACAGATGCTTGAAGATACTAAACCATCTACTTTTAATGAACTTGTTATTATATCTGGTCTATCTCACGGTACTGATGTATGGTTAGGTAACGCTCAGGATTTAATTAATGACGGCATTTGCGAAATTGGTGATGTAATCGGTTGTCGTGACGATATTATGGTCTATTTAATGCACAAAGGGCTCGAGTCATCTTTAGCCTTTACGATTATGGAATTTGTTCGTAAAGGAAAAGGGCTAAAAGATGAATGGATCACAGAAATGAAAAAGCATGGTGTGCCTGATTGGTATATTGAATCTTGTAAGAAGATTAAGTACATGTTTCCGAAAGCACACGCTGCAGCATATGTGTTGATGGCAATTAGAATTGCTTATTTCAAAGTTCATTATCCCATCGAATTTTATGCTGCTTACTTCTCAGTACGTGCAGATGACTTTGATATTGACACAATGGTAAGAGGAGCAGAACCAATCAAGCAACGTGTTGAAGATATTCTTGAGAAGGGTAATGATGCTGCTCCAAAAGAGAAAAGCTTATTAACCGTGTTAGAACTAGCCTTAGAAATGACGAAGAGAGGATATTCTTTCCAAAAAGTAGACCTTTATAAATCAGATGCTAAAAAGTTTATTGTTGATGGTGATACATTGATCCCACCATTCAATTCAATTGATGGTTTAGGTACTAATGCAGCGATTAATATTGTGAAAGCTCGTGAAGAAGGTGAATTCCTTTCAAAAGAAGATTTGCGTGAACGTTCGCGTATATCTAAGACTGTATTAGAGTACTTAGACACACATGGTTGCTTAGAAGGATTACCTGATCAAAATCAGCTATCACTGTTCTAGACTAGTCTCCAGGGTTGCAAATATTCTATCAGTATGGTATATTTCATATTGGATAAGCAAAAGATACGATTACGGTAAAGAGTGGGGAAACCCACTCTTTCCTTTTGTCTCACCCTGCTGAACACGTAAACAGCAGGGCAATTTATTGCCTAAAATAATGAAAGAATGCTTATAGAAATTATTAGTAGCACTTAGCTGTATTAAGGAGGGTATGAACTTGAGTAAAAAAATTGTAACTTTGACTGAAGAGATCGCACAACCAATTGTAGATGCAATGGAGCTAGAATTAGTAGACGTTGAATTTGTTAAAGAAGGGAAAAACCACTTCTTACGAGTCTATGTAGATAAAGATGGAGGCATCGACATTGAAGATTGCGAGAAAGTAAGTGAGCAATTAAGTGAACAATTAGATGAACAAGATCCAATTGAGAGTGCTTATTTTCTTGAAGTGTCATCACCAGGTGTAGAACGCAAGCTGAAGAAAAGAGAAGATTTCGAGCGATTTGTCGGTTCTTATGTTTACATAAAGACGTTCGAACCTATTGATGGTGATAAAGAGTTCTTTGGCGATATTAAAAACTTTGAAAACGATGAAGTAACACTTGTAGTTAAAATTAAAACTCAAACAAAAGAAGTAACTATACCATATAAAAAGGTCGCGAATGCACATTTAGCTGTGTCATTTTAATAAGGGAGGTTTAATTGGTGAATACAGATCTTTTAGATGCAATGAAGAGTTTAGCCGATGAGAAAGGCATTGATCGTGAAGTTCTTTATGAAGCTCTTGATGCAGCATTAGTTTCAGCATACAAGAAGAACTTCAATTCGAAAACAAACGTTAGAGTTGATTTAGACTCAGATGATGGTGAACTTAAAGTTTACGCAAGACTTCAAATTGTTGAAGAAGTAGAAGACAATGATTTAGAAATCTCAATTGAAGAAGCTAGAGAAATCGACCCAACATATGAAGTTGACGATGTCGTAGAGCGTGAAGTTACACCAAGAAACTTTGGACGAATTGCGGCTCAAGCTGCCAAACAAGTTGTAACGCAACGAGTTCGTGAGGCAGAGCGCGGTGTAATCTATAACGACTTTGTTGACCGCTTAGATGATATCTTAATTGGAACAGTTCAACGTATGGACCAAAGGTATCTTTATATCCACTTAGGAAAGATTGAAGGTAAATTACCAATCAATGAAATCATGCCTGGTGAGTCGTATAAAGTCCATGACAGAATTAAAGTTTATGTTACTAAAGTGGAGAATACGAGCAAAGGGCCTCAAGTTTATGTATCCCGTACTCATCCTGGATTATTAAAGCGATTATTTGAAATTGAGGTTCCTGAAATTTACGAAGGAATCGTTGAGATTATGTCAGTATCACGTGAAGCTGGCGATCGTTCAAAAATTAGTGTACACGCTGAAGACCCAGAAATTGACCCAGTTGGTTCATGTGTCGGTCAAAGAGGTCAGCGAGTACAGACAGTAGTTGATGAACTAAACGGCGAAAAAATCGATATCGTACATTACTCAGAAGATCCAGTTGTTTATATATCAAACGCATTAAGTCCTTCAAAAGTAATTGATGTACTAGTAGACGAAGAAGAGCATGCAACGACAGTTATTGTACCTGATAACCAACTATCACTAGCAATTGGTAAAAGAGGACAAAATGCTCGTTTAGCTGCTAAATTAACAGGTTGGAAGATTGACATAAAAAGCGAATCAGAAGCAACAGAAGAAGGGTTGTTAAATAACGACTCAGCTGAAGTTGATGTAGAAGATCACGACGACGAACTGTAAGGGGTGATGAATAATGGCAAGTAAAAAGAAAGAACCTTTACGTAAGTGTGTTGTGACACAAGAAATGGTACCAAAAAAACAGCTCATTCGGGTTGTTCGAAATAAAGAGGGTGAGGTTTTCGTTGACGATACCGGCAAAAAGAACGGTAGAGGCGCCTATTTAAGTCATGATCAAGATACAATTGAAAAGGCGAGACAAACGAAAGTGTTAAATAAACATTTAAATGCAACAGTTAATGATGAGATCTACGACGAATTACTACGTAAAGTGAGTGAGTGAAAGTGAGCCATAACTATTTAAACTTACTAGGGCTAGCATTCCGAGCAAGGAAGATAACACTCGGTGAAGAATCGATTATCAATGCAATCCGATCACACCAAGCAAAGTTAGTGATCATTGCAGGAGATGCTTCTCAAAATACAACTAAAAAACTCACAGATAAGTGTCGTAGCTATAATGTCCCTTTTCGAATTGTTGATGATCGTAATACGCTATCTCAAGCGATTG
Organism: Alkalibacillus haloalkaliphilus C5; assembly: GCF_000269905.1. Classification (GTDB taxonomy): domain Bacteria; phylum Bacillota; class Bacilli; order Bacillales; family Alkalibacillaceae; genus Alkalibacillus; species Alkalibacillus haloalkaliphilus_A. Next base: position 2,486 of record NZ_AKIF01000011.1, on the reverse strand, counting down.
GGAAGCAAGGGCGAGTGGCAATTGCATAAATGACGAAGGTTTTTCAAACAAGTTAATGGAATTGTTACCGGAATAATACTCGGGGGTGAATGTATGAAAAAAATGCGCGTATATGAATATGCCAAGCAACAAAACGTTTCAAGTAAAGAAGTTATTAATAAATTAAAAGAATTAGACGTTGAAATTTCAAACCATATGTCTACTATTACAGAAAACACAATTAGACAGTTGGATGGAATTTATCAACCAAAATCAGAAAAAAAAGCGGAACCAAAACAAGAAGAGAAGAAGCAAGAGCCTAAGAAACAATCCAACAACCAACAGCAGCAAAATCGAAACAGCAATAATCAGAAGAAACAAGGCCAAAACAATCAAAAACAATCAAACCACAATCAAAATAATCAAGGTAATAAAAATAAGAAAAACAACAAAAAAGGTAACAACAAAAACAGAAGACAAGAACAACAACAGAAACCACAACAAAGCTCCCAAGAAGTACCAAGCAAAATCACTTATCAAGGGTCTCTAACAGTTGGAGAGCTTGCTGAGAAGTTAAACAAAGACTCTTCAGAAATCATTAAGAAGCTTATGATGCTTGGAGTAATGGCTACAATTAATCAGCAATTAGACCAAGAAACAATAGAACTAATTTGTGATGATTTTGGCGTTGAAGTTGAAGAGGAAGTTGTCGTTGACCAAACGGATTTAAACAACTTCATTGAAGAAGATGAAGCTGAAAATCTACAAATTCGTCCAGCAATCGTTACAATCATGGGACACGTTGACCATGGTAAAACTACGCTTTTAGACTCGATTCGTGAAACAAAAGTTACAGAAGGCGAAGCGGGTGGAATTACACAGCATATTGGTGCTTACCAAATTGATGATGATGGTAAAAAGACAACATTCTTAGATACACCTGGTCACGCGGCATTCACTAGCATGCGTTCTCGTGGTGCACAAGTAACAGACATTGCAATTTTAGTCGTAGCTGCTGATGATGGAGTGATGCCTCAAACAGTTGAAGCAATTAACCACGCGAAAGCTGCAGAGGTGCCAATTATTGTAGCTGTAAACAAAGTTGATAAAGAAGGCGCAGACCCAAGTCGCGTTATGCAAGAATTGACGGAATACGAACTAGTACCTGAAGACTGGGGCGGAGAAACAATTTATGTACCGCTTTCAGCTTTAAAAGGTGAAGGTATTGATGATTTAGTAGAAATGATTAACTTAGTTGCAGAAGTTGAAGAACTAAAAGCAAACCCTAACAAGCCTGCAAACGGTACAGTAATCGAAGCTCAGCTTGAAAAAGGCCGCGGAAGTGTAGCTACTTTATTAGTTCAAAATGGTACACTGAACATGGGTGATTCTTTAGTAATTGGAAACACTTATGGTAAGGTACGTGCAATGAGTGATGACTTAGGACGTCGTGTTAATTCAGCAGGTCCATCAACACCAGTTGAAGTAATAGGTCTTAACTCTGTACCACAAGCCGGTGATCAATTTGTTGTATTCAAAGATGAGAAAAAAGCTAAACAAATCGCTGAAATACGTGAGCAAAAAGAAGTTGAAGAACAACGTGAATCAACAGGTAAGCTAAATCTAGATGAGTTATTTGATCAAATTAAACAGGGTGATTTAAAAGAAATCAACCTTATTGTAAAAGCTGACGTACAAGGTTCAGTAGAAGCTGTTGCTTCATCTTTACGTAAGATCGATGTAGAAGGTGCGAAGATTAACATCATCCATACAGGTGTTGGTGCTATTACGGAATCAGATATCATTTTAGCATCTGCTTCAAACGCTATTGTTATTGGATTTAACGTTCGACCTGATAATAATGCAAAACGAGCTGCAGAAACAGAAGGCATCGACATTCGCTTGCATCGTATTATTTATAAAATTATTGAAGAGATCGAAGCAGCGATGAAAGGTATGCTTGACCCAGAGTATGAAGAAAAAGTGATCGGTCAAGTTGAAGTACGTGAAACGTTCAAAGTATCTAAAATTGGTACAATTGCTGGCTCTTACGTTACAGATGGTAAGATTACACGTCATTCTGGTGTACGTGTTATTCGTGATAGCGTTGTACAATTTGAAGGTGAGATTGACTCGTTAAAACGTTTCAAAGATGATGTTAAAGAGGTACAACAAAACTACGAATGTGGTATTACGATTAAAAACTTCAATGACATTAAGGAAGGCGACATCATTGAAGCGTTCGTAATGGAGGAAATTAAAAAATAATGATCGGATATGCTTACGTCGAATGTTTACTTTATGATGTTCAATCTTTAAAAGGTAAACGTTCAATTATTAAACAGGTGACTAATCAAATCACTAAGAAGTTTAATGTAAGTATGACTGAAATCGATTTCCATGATACATGGCAACGGTCAGCATTCGGAATAGCTGTTGTTTCTACCGATAGAGTCATGGCTGAACGTGTTTTACAACAAGCTGTAGAAACAATTGAATCACGCACC
>NZ_AKIF01000010.1 GCF_000269905.1 Alkalibacillus haloalkaliphilus C5 | reverse complement strand
ACTATGCTGAACAGTGGACAATCTTTTCCCGCGGAGCATTAAGAAAGTCTGCGCGAGAATTGTTAATCGAAATTCAAGCAATTGATTTCGATATAAAAAAAGACCTTGAAAAACAAGCAGAATTTCAACCGAAAGCGAAGATCCCTTTAAGTGAAGACGTGTTGAAAACCTTCGAAAATTGGCGAAGAGGCAATAAATAGCGAGATTTAGTTGACTGAAAATTCGCAACTCCTGTATAATAACCTTATATTTACACTATTAGTAATATAAGACCTCAGTTTTAATAGATTTATGAGGGGCGTTTACCTCATGACTTGCTGATGTACGATAGGTCTGGTTCATTACGGGAGGAATCTGTGTGAGCATCAAACAAGAAACGAAGAACCATCCTAATTATTCTCAGTACGAAGATGAAAGGGTAGTTGAGTTTGTTCAAGAAGGCGAAGTACAAGCTTTAGAGTATCTAATTAATAAGTACAGAAGTTTTGTTAGAGCAAAGGCGAGAACGTACTTTTTAATTGGAGCGGATCGCGAAGATATTGTACAAGAAGGAATGATCGGCTTATATAAAGCTATAAGGGATTTTCAAAATGACAAGCAATCTTCGTTTAAGATGTTCGCGGAGCTTTGTGTAACACGCCAAATCATAACAGCGATTAAAACAGCAACGAGGCAGAAGCACATTCCTTTAAACTCCTACGTTTCGTTGGACAAGCCAGTATATGAGGAAGATTCTGACCGTACATTAATTGATATTATCGCAGAAGATGAAATGTCCGACCCTGAACAATTGCTCATTAACCGAGAGAAATACGGTGACATGGAAGTTAAAATGAGAGAGTTGTTAAGTGACCTAGAACGCGAGGTATTACACTTATATCTTGACGGCCGTACATATCAGGAAATCTCAGTGTTATTGGACCGTCATGTTAAATCAATCGACAATGCTTTGCAGCGAGTAAAAAGGAAGTTAGAGCGATATTTGTCAGTTGGAGAGATCTCGTTATAAGCCTCTACCCTAATTTGACATAATCATACTAGCGTGGTAGATTATTAAAAGTGATAAAATAGGTGATAAGAAGAGGTAGGACTATGCGTAAAAAAGTCGCATTAGCATGTACAGAATGTAATCAACGTAATTATACAACAGAGAAAACAGCTCAAACCTCTGAAAGAATAGAGATTAAAAAGTTTTGTAAAAGGTGTGGTCGGCACACACTTCACCGTGAAACGAAGTAGTGTCGGTATTGGTGTTAGGGGGGAAAACATGATTAGCTTCTTAAAAGATGTCAGCCGTGAGATGCGAAAGGTTAGTTGGCCTAAAGGTAATGAATTAACTAAATATACAATCATTGTTATTATGACGGTTATATTTGTTACTATTTACTTCACTATTGTTGATTTAGGAATAACACAGATTTTAGAGCTTTTCTAAGAGTTTGACGATTGAAAAGTATTATAATGTGATATAATGTTAAAAAGAAAAACCCGCATGGTCGGGTTTTTTATATTGGTTTAAAAATGGTTTTGTTTTAAGACCTTTTATATAAAATTGAGAGTGGAAGTAATAGGAGGGAAGGCATAAAGCCATATTAAATGGAGAAAAATTGGTATGTTGTACACACGTACTCTGGTTATGAAAACAAAGTTAAATTGAACTTAGAGAAGCGTATCGAATCGATGGGAATGGAAGATAAAATCTTCCGCGTGATCGTGCCAGAAGAAGAAGAAACAGAAGTGAAAAATGGTAAGAAGAAAACATCAATGAAAAAAGTGTTTCCTGGTTATGTATTAACGGAAATGGTTATGACTGATGACTCTTGGTTTGTTGTTCGTAACACGCCTGGAGTAACTGGGTTTGTTGGTTCAACTGGTTCAGGATCTAAACCAACACCACTTCTACCAGAAGAAGCGAACTATATCTTGAAGCGTATGGGCGTTCAAGATAGTGCGCAAGAAATTGATTTTGAACTGAAAGAAACGGTTAAAGTAATTGATGGACCGTTCGCTAACTTTACAGGAACAATTGAAAATATTGATTTAGACAAACAAAAAATTAAAGTGCATGTTAATATGTTCGGTCGTGAAACGCCAGTAGAGCTCGATTTCACCCAGGTCGAAAAATTATAATCAATCACTTGCATATTCTGAGGAAAGATGCTAAAATTTTTATGTTTCGTATGGCTTGAAAAAAGCTATTGTAAATAATGAGTGGGAGGGGCATCACACATGACCCCAGTTACCACATCACGGACTTTAAGGAGGTGTGTCTCGTGGCTAAAAAAGTAGTAAACGTTGTAAAATTGCAAATTCCTGCAGGTAAAGCTAACCCAGCTCCACCAGTAGGTCCTGCATTAGGTCAAGCTGGTATTAATATCATGGGATTCTGTAAGGAATTTAACGCACAAACACAAGATCAAGCTGGTATGATTATTCCGGTTGAAATTTCGGTTTATGAAGACCGTTCATTTACATTCGTAACCAAAACGCCACCGGCTGCAGTTCTTCTGAAAAAAGCAGCTGGTATCGAATCAGGTTCTGGTGAGCCTAACCGTAACAAGGTGGCTACTGTTAAGCGTGATCAAGTACGTGAGATCGCTGAAACAAAAATGCCTGATTTAAACGCTGCTGACGTTGATGCGGCAGTACGCATGGTTGAAGGTACTGCACGTAGCATGGGTATTACTGTAGAAGACTAATACCTAGTCAGTTCATTAATGCGAAATTGGGTTGCGAAAGTACTTTCGCAACCTTTATTACGCCTAAAAGCGTAAAGACGTTCAGTGAGGTGTAAAAGCCAATACACACACTGTCTTCGCCTAAAGGCTCGTCATGAACGAGTTGACTTTAGTGGGAGGTCCAACCGTTAAAACCACATTGAGGAGGAAGTTAAAATGGCTAAAAGAGGTAAAAAGTATCAAGAGGCTTTGAAGCTTGTTGATCGTACGCAAGCATATGATGTTAACGAAGCAATTGAGTTAGTGAAAAAGACTACAGTTGCTAATTTTGATGAAACAGTTGAAGCTGCTTTCCGTTTAGGGGTTGACCCTAAGAAAGCTGATCAACAAATTCGTGGAGCGATGGTTTTACCGCATGGTACTGGTAAAACACAACGCGTTTTAGTAATTGCTAAAGGCGATAAAGCAAAAGAAGCTGAAGCTGCAGGTGCAGATTACGTAGGCGATCAAGAATACATTGATCAAATCAACAATGGTTGGTTCGAATTCGACGTAGTTGTAGCAACACCTGACATGATGGCTGAAGTTGGTAAACTAGGTCGTGTATTAGGACCTAAAGGCTTAATGCCTAACCCTAAGACAGGAACTGTAACTTTTGAAATTGAAAAAGCTGTTCAAGAAATTAAGGCTGGTAAAGTTGAGTACCGTGTTGATAAAGCAGGTAACATTCACGTGCCAATCGGTAAAGTTTCTTTCGATGATCAAAAGTTAGTTGAAAACTTCGTAGCAATTACAGATACTTTAGTAAAAGCAAAACCACAAACATCTAAAGGCACTTACATGCGTAATGCTTCTGTTTCATCTACTATGGGTCCTGGAATCCGTGTTGATGTTTCAAATTACGTTAAAAAATAATTGACTTTAGTGTTGTTTATGTTTTATAATAGTTTTTGTTGTAAAACTTAATGATAATTATACCGTAGACAGTAGGAGCGGAACATCGCTTAAACATTCCTGCCGAGGTGTGTTAACGTATATTTTGTACAAGTTCGGTTTGTGCAATTATGTCTAACCATGCCTCCATGTCTATATGGAGGCATTTTTTATAGGGCGAAAACACCTAATCGGTATGATGATAAATAACTAGGGGGTGGAACGATGAGCAAAGGTCAAGTACTAGAACACAAAAAGCAACAAGTTGAGATGATCGCTGAAGGTTTTCAAAACAGTAAAACATCTGTACTTGTTGATTACCGTGGCCTAAACGTTGATCAAGTAGGCGAACTTCGCCAACAACTACGTGAAGCTGGTGTAGATTTCCGTGTATACAAAAACACAATGACACGCCGTGCTGTTGAGCAAGTTGGTTTTGAAGAGTTAAACGATGCGTTAGTTGGTCCAACTGCAATCGCATTCTGTGAAGATGATGCAGTGGCGCCAGCGAAAGTGCTTGGACAATTCGCTAAAGAAAACGAAGCACTAGAAATTAAAGGTGGCGTAATCGAAGGTCAAGTAGCAACTGTTGATCAGTTGAAAGAACTTTCTGAGCTACCATCACACGAAGGTCTTGTATCTATGCTACTTAGCGTATTACAAGCTCCAGTTCGTAACTTCGCATATGCTACTCAAGCAATTGCGGACCAGAAGGACGAAGAAGAAGGCGCTTAATATAGCGGTCTAGTCGAGATTAATAAATAAAAAACTTAAGGAGGAACTTAATCATGACTAAAGAGCAAATCATTGACGCGGTTAAAGAAATGTCAGTTTTAGAATTAAATGAATTAGTTAAAGCAATCGAAGAGGAGTTTGGTGTTTCTGCAGCAGCTCCAGTAGCAGCAGCAGGTGCAGCAGCAGGTGCAGAAGCTGAAGAAGAGCAAACAGAATTCGACGTTGTATTAGAAGACGCAGGTGCTTCTAAGATCAAGGTTGTTAAAGCAGTTCGCGAAATCACTGGTCTAGGCTTAAAAGATGCAAAAGAGCTAGTTGACAACGCTCCAGGAACAATCAAAGAAGGCGTTGCTAAAGAAGAAGCTGACCAAATGAAAGAACAGCTAGAAGAAACTGGCGCGAAAATCGAATTAAAATAAGTTTAATAAGCTCGCTGATTTTGTCAGCGAGCTTATGTTTATTGTAAGAATATTTACAAAAAAAATGTGAACGTCTTTTCAATTAGACTTTTCTTCAAGAAGGTGAATGCTCATGAGTGGTCACTATTATACTAATAATCCTCAAAAAGAAAGTAACCCATTTCGTTTTCAAACCACAATTAATTCTTACAACTTGATTTTCCAAACAGATGACGGTGTGTTTTCGAAAAAGCAAATTGATTATGGTACACGTGTATTATTAGAGCATTTTGATCCACCGGAGATTGATGGCGATCTTTTAGATGTTGGATGTGGTTACGGTCCGATCGGAATTGTGTTAGCTAAAAGCTATGAAAATCACAAAGTAGTTATGGTTGATATTAATGAACGAGCGGTCCATTTATCGAATCAAAACATTTTGATGAATAAAGTTAATAACGCAGTTGCTCATGTAGGTGATGGACTTTCTGGAGTCAAACAAGAAGGTTTTGCATCTATTGTGACTAACCCGCCTTTTCGAGCTGGTAAGGATATTGTTGTTAACATTATTGAAGAAGGTTGCGAAAAGCTAAAAAAAGATGGAGACTTTTGGCTCGTTGCACAAAAGAAACAAGGGGCCCCTTCTTTGAAAAAGAAGATGGAAGAAGTTTTTGGCAATGCAGAAGTCGTTAAACGCGATAAAGGGTACTATGTATTGAAATCCAAAAAAATTGACTAGCTATTTTCTGTGTGATAATATTAAAAAATGCCAATAGATACGTTTTGTTGTCAAGTTCTTTTTTTAGAAAGTTTTAAAACGTATATCTTGTTGTTTTTAAACCAATAATGTAAACATTGGGTATTTATAGATATATAGTTTATCATCTTTTCAATAAATTGTATATCCTTTGATTTATAGTTTGATATTACATTTGTCAGTGAGGCAGATGTTCTATATAGCTTGTGAAACATTGTTGATCAAGCAAGTTCGGCATGCCTTTGTGTCGAACCGTTTTTAGTAGTTGAGAGAGTTGGATCTCTTTCAGTGCTCCATAAGGGTAACTTAGGCTTTCATCATAAGTAGCTGGTGATAATCTAAGTTTTCTTTATATAAATATTTGGTTGTTTGAGGGGTGAAGCAGTTGACAGGTCAACTAGTTCAATATGGTCGACACCGCCAGCGTAGAAGTTACGCTCGAATTAGCGAAGTGCAGGAATTACCGAATCTAATCGAAATTCAAACTGCATCTTATCAATGGTTCTTAGATGAAGGTTTAAGAGAGATGTTTGCTGACATTTCTCCAGTAGAAGATTTCACAGGAAATCTTTCTTTAGAATTTGTAGATTATTCATTAGGAGAACCTAAATATCCTGTGGATGAAGCGAAGGAACGTGATGTGACGCATAACGCACCTCTACGTGTTAAAGTTCGTCTTCTAAACAAGGAGACAGGAGAAGTGAAAGAGCAAGAAGTTTTCATGGGTGACTTCCCATTGATGACAGATACAGGTACATTCATTATTAATGGTGCCGAACGCGTAATCGTATCACAACTTGTTCGTTCTCCAAGTGTTTATTTTAATGAAAAGATCGATAAGAACGGAAAGCATGGTTTCACATCAACTGTAATCCCAAGTCGTGGTGCTTGGTTGGAGTTTGAAACAGATGCTAAAGACGTCGTACATGTAAGAATTGACCGTACTCGTAAATTGCCGATTACGGTGTTGTTGCGTGCGTTAGGTTTTAGTTCAGATGATGAAATTATAGACCTATTAGGTGACAATGAGTATATACGTAATTCCTTAGAGAAAGACAACACTGAGGATAGCGAAAAAGCGTTAATCGAAATTTATGAGCGCTTGCGCCCTGGTGAGCCACCAACGGCCGAGAACGCCAAAAGCTTATTATATTCACGCTTCTTTGATCCGAAACGTTATGACCTTGCTCGTGTAGGTCGTTATAAAATGAATAAAAAGCTTCATATTAAAGATCGTCTGTTTAACCAAACGTTAGCAGAAACGATTGCAGATGAAGAAACTGGAGAGGTAATCGCTCGCAAAGGCGAAAAACTAAACCGTCGCTTGTTAGATAAGTTAATACCTTACTTAGAACAAGAACAAGATGCTGTGGGCGAAAAGATTATTGAGCTCAAGACGGCGTTTTAGATGACCCTGTAAAAATCCAGTCAGTTAAAATTGTAGACCCTACTGACCCTGATGGTGAAAAGACGTTAAATGTTATTGGTAACGGTAATGTTGATGAAGATGTTAAGCATATTACTTATGCTGACATTATCGCATCAATTAGCTATTTCTTTAACATTTTACACACTGTCGGAAATACAGATGACATTGACCACTTAGGTAATCGTCGTCTACGTTCAGTTGGTGAACTATTACAAAACCAATTCCGTATCGGTTTATCTCGTATGGAGCGTGTGATTCGTGAACGTATGTCTATACAAGACACTGAGTCAATCACACCGCAGCAGTTAATTAATATTAGACCGGTAATTGCGTCAATTAAAGAGTTCTTCGGTAGCTCGCAATTATCGCAGTTTATGTATCAAACAAACCCGTTAGCAGAGTTGACGCACAAGCGTCGTCTATCTGCATTAGGACCTGGTGGTTTAACGCGTGAACGTGCTGGTATGGAAGTGCGTGACGTACACTATTCCCACTATGGTCGTATGTGTCCGATCGAAACGCCAGAAGGACCAAACATCGGTTTAATTAACTCACTTTCATCTTATGCGAAAGTAAATCCGTTTGGTTTCATTGAGACGCCATATCGTAAAGTGGATCATGAAACAGGTCAAGTAACTGAACAGACAGATTACCTAACAGCAGACGAAGAAGATAACTACATCGTTGCTCAGGCTAACGCGAAGTTAAATGAAGACGGGACGTTTGCTGAAGAAGAAGTTATTGCTCGTTTCCGTGGTGAAAACACAGTCGTTTCTCGTGACCAAATTGATTACATGGACGTATCACCAAAGCAAGTTGTATCAGCTGCGACAGCATGTATCCCATTCTTAGAGAACGATGACTCTAACCGCGCACTTATGGGTGCGAACATGCAGCGTCAGGCAGTACCTTTAATTGAACCAGAAGCCCCAACAGTTGGTACAGGTATGGAATATGTATCAGGTAAGGACTCTGGTGCAGCCATCGTATGTCAACATGAAGGAATTGTTGAAAAAGTAGAAGCAAAAGAAGTTCATGTTAGAAGAATTGAAGTAGTAGACGGAAAAGAAGTGGAAGGTGACCTAGATCGCTATCGCTTCCAAAAATTCATCCGTTCGAACCAAGGTTCTTGTTATAACCAAAAGCCGATTATATCTAAAGGTGACCGCCTGAAGAAAGGTGAGGTTATTGCTGACGGACCATCAATGGATAATGGTGAACTAGCATTAGGTCGAAATGCATTAGTCGCCTTCATGACATGGGATGGTTACAACTACGAGGACGCTGTCATCATGAGTGACCGCCTTGTAAAAGATGACGTATTTACTTCTATTCATATTGAAGAATTTGAATCAGAAGCTAGAGATACAAAGTTAGGGCCAGAAGAAATTACGCGTGACATTCCAAACGTTGGTGAGGATGCGCTGAAAAACCTAGATGAAAACGGAATTATTCGTGTAGGTGCAGAAGTAACTGACGGTGACATTTTAGTTGGTAAAGTTACGCCTAAGGGTATGACGGAGCTTTCTGCAGAAGAACGTCTATTACATGCAATCTTCGGTGAAAAAGCTCGTGAAGTAAGAGATACTTCATTGCGTGTACCACATGGCGGTGGCGGTATCGTTCACGATGTAAAAGTGTTCAACCGTGTAGATGGCGATGAGTTATCTCCAGGTGTTAACAAACTAGTCCGTGTTTATATCGTGCAAAAGCGTCGTATTTCTGAGGGTGACAAGATGGCAGGTCGTCACGGTAACAAAGGTGTTATTTCTCGTATTTTACCTGAAGAAGATATGCCATTCTTACCAGATGGAACACCTGTAGACGTTATGCTTAACCCGTTAGGTGTACCGTCTCGTATGAACATTGGTCAGGTACTAGAATTACACTTAGGTATGGCTGCGCGTGAATTAGGTATTAAAGTAGCTACACCTGTATTTGACGGTGCTAATGAAGAAGATGTTTGGGAAACAATTGAAGAAGCTGGCTTACCGCGAGACGGTAAAACAGTTCTTTACGATGGACGTACAGGTGACGCATTCGATAACCGTGTATCAGTTGGTGTCATGTACATGATCAAGCTTGAGCACATGGTAGACGATAAGCTACACGCTCGTTCAACTGGACCATATTCACTTGTTACACAACAACCATTGGGTGGTAAGGCTCAATTCGGTGGTCAGCGTTTCGGTGAAATGGAAGTATGGGCTCTTGAAGCATATGGTGCCGCTTATACACTGCAAGAGCTGTTAACAGTTAAATCTGACGACGTGGTTGGTCGTGTGAAGACATATGAAGCCATTGTTAAAGGTGAGAATTTACCTGAACCTGGTGTTCCAGAGTCATTCCGCGTACTAATTAAAGAGCTACAAAGTCTTGGTATGGACGTTAAGATGTTAACTGATGATGAAACAGAGATTGATATGCGTGATTTAGAAGAAGATGAACAATCTTCAGATCAATTAAACGTTAGTATTGAGAAGAATGAACCTGAAGAATCAACTGAGTAATTAACACTTTTACAATTATTGTTGGAAAAAATAAGGGAGGTAGGCTCCTTGATCGATGTAAATAGATTTGAGTATATGAAAATTGGATTAGCTGCATCGGAGAAAATACGTGCGTGGTCTTATGGTGAGGTTAAAAAGCCTGAAACTATTAACTATCGTACGTTGAAACCGGAAAAAGATGGGCTTTTCTGTGAACGAATTTTTGGACCAACAAAAGACTGAGTGCCATTGCGGTAAATACAAACGAGTTCGTTACAAAGGCATTGTATGTGATCGCTGTGGTGTAGAAGTAACAAAAGCAAAAGTTCGTCGTGAGCGTATGGGGCACATTGAGTTAGCTGCCCCTGTATCTCACATTTGGTATTTTAAAGGAATTCCAAGTCGTATGGGGCTTGTTCTTGATTTATCTCCTCGTGCGCTAGAAGAGATTATTTACTTTGCGGCATACGTCGTAACTGAACCTGGCGATACGCCACTAGAGAAAAAGCAATTACTATCTGAGAAAGAATACCGTGCTTATTACGATAAATATGGTAAATCATTCCAAGCTCAAATGGGCGCTGAAGCAATCCGCAAACTTTTACAAGATGTCGACTTAGAGAGTGAAGTTGCAGAACTTAAAGAAGAGTTAAAAACAGCTCAAGGTCAACGTCGTACTAGAGCAATTAAACGTTTAGAAGTGTTAGAATCATTCCGTAACTCAGGAAATGACCCGTCATGGATGATTTTAGATGTACTTCCGATCATCCCCCAGAGCTAAGGCCAATGGTTCAATTAGATGGTGGTCGTTTCGCGACATCTGACTTAAACGATTTATACCGTCGTGTCATTAATCGTAATAACCGTCTAAAACGTTTACTTGATTTAGGTGCGCCAACAATTATCGTTCAAAACGAAAAGCGTATGCTTCAAGAATCAGTTGACGCATTAATAGATAATGGACGTCGTGGGCGCCCAGTTACTGGACCAGGTAACCGTCCGTTGAAGTCGTTATCTCACATGTTGAAAGGTAAGCAAGGACGTTTCCGTCAAAACTTACTAGGTAAACGTGTTGACTATTCAGGTCGTTCTGTAATTGTTGTAGGACCAAACTTGAAGATGTATCAGTGTGGTTTACCGAAAGAAATGGCAATTGAACTGTTCAAGCCGTTTGTTATGCGTGAACTTGTTGAGCGTGGTTTAGCGCACAACATTAAGTCAGCTAAACGTAACATTGAGCGTTTAAGACCAGAAATTTGGGATGTTTTAGAAGATGTTATTAAAGAGCACCCAGTGTTACTAAACCGTGCACCAACATTACACCGTCTAGGTATTCAATCATTTGAGCCTGTATTAGTAGAAGGTCGTGCGATTCGCCTTCACCCACTAGTGTGTACAGCGTATAACGCAGACTTCGACGGTGACCAAATGGCAGTACACGTACCGTTATCACCTGAAGCTCAAGCAGAAGCAAGAGTGTTAATGTTAGCAGCTCAAAACATCTTAAACCCTAAAGATGGTAAGCCAGTTGTTACACCTTCACAGGACATGGTATTAGGTAACTATTACTTAACGCTTGAGCGTAACGCAGCTCTTGGTGAAGGTAGAGTTTTCGCTAATCCAGCAGAAGCGTTAACAGCTTATGACAATGGTTATGTACATTTACACAGTAGAATTGGCTTACAGGCTAGTTCTTTACAAAACCCGAGATTTACAAAAGAACAAAACAAGAAGATTTTACTTACAACTGTCGGTAAGATCATCTTTAATGAAATTTTACCAAGCTCGTTCCCTTACATTAATGAGCCAACATCATCGAACTTAGAGATCGAAACACCTGATCAATATTTTGTTGAACCTACAGAAGATGTTAAGGAAGTGCTTAAATCTCGTGAGTTAGTACAGCCATTTAAGAAAGGTATTTTAGGTGACATCATTTCTGAAGTCTTTAAGTATTATAAACTTTCAGAGACATCTAAGATGCTTGACCGTATGAAAGACTTAGGTTTCAAGTACTCAACGAAAGCGGGTATCACAATCGGTGTATCTGACATCGTTGTATTAGGTGATAAAGAAGTAGTGCTTGAAGAAGCTCAAACGAGGGTAGATAAAGTCTTAAAACAATACCGCAGAGGTTTAATAACAGAAAGTGAACGTTATGATCGTGTTATTGCTATTTGGACTGATGCGAAAGATGTCATTCAATATAAGTTAATGCAGTCACTAGATACCTTGAACCCAATCTATATGATGAGTGACTCAGGTGCACGTGGTAACGCATCGAACTTTACGCAGCTTGCAGGTATGCGTGGTCTAATGGCTAACCCGTCTGGTAAGATCATTGAACTACCAATCAAATCAAGTTTCCGTGAAGGTTTAACAGTACTTGAATACTTCATCTCAACTCACGGTGCGCGTAAAGGTCTAGCCGATACAGCACTTAAGACAGCTGACTCAGGTTACTTAACGCGTCGTCTAGTAGATGTAGCACAAGATGTGATCATCCGTGAAGAAGATTGTGGAACCGACCGTGGTATGAAAGTTGAAACGTTACGAGAAGGTAATGAGATTATTGTTCCATTATATGACCGTTTAGTTGGTCGTACAGCATTCAGGTCTGTAAGCCACCCTGAAACTAATGAAACATTAATTCAACGTAATGAGTTAATTACTGAAGATATTGCTAAAGCAATTGTAGAGTCTGGTGTTGAAGAAGTAGTAATCCGCTCTGTATTCACATGTAATACTCACCACGGCGCTTGTAAGAAGTGTTACGGACGTAACATGGCAACAGGTGAACAAGTAGATGTCGGTGAAGCAGTAGGAATTATTGCAGCACAATCAATCGGTGAACCTGGTACACAGCTTACGATGCGTACATTCCACACTGGCGGTGTTGCAGGTGATGACATTACACAAGGTCTGCCGCGTATCCAAGAAGTGTTTGAGGCGCGTAACCCTAAAGGTCAAGCGTCAATCAGTGAAATCCACGGTACTGTTAAAGAAATTAATGAGTTTAAGGATAAGAAAGAAATTGTTATTCAAGGTGATGTTGAATCAAGAACATATACACGTTATATAACGCGCGTATGAAAGTTCAAGAAGGAGACGCTGTTGCTCCAGGGCAGCCGTTAGTCGAAGGTTCAATTGATCCGAAAGAATTAATTAACGTTCAAGGCTTGCAAGGTGTTCAAGAGTACTTGCTAAGAGAGGTACAAAAAGTATACCGTATGCAAGGTGTTGAAATTAGTGATAAGCACGTTGAAGTTATGGTTAGACAAATGCTTCGTAAAGTGCGCGTCATTGAAGCTGGTGATACAGACTTACTACCTGGATCACTCATGGACTTCCAGCAATTCAAGGATGCAAACCACGATGTGTTAGTGCAAGGTGGTCAACCGGCAGTAGGTAAGCCAATTATCTTAGGTATCACAAAAGCATCTCTTGAAACAGATTCATTCTTATCAGCTGCATCATTCCAGGAGACAACTAGAGTCTTAACAGATGCTGCAATTAAAGGTAAGTACGATGAATTAATGGGTCTAAAAGAGAACGTTATTATCGGTAAACTTGTTCCAGCTGGTACTGGTTTAAATCGTTACCGTAATTTACAACCAGAAAAAGAAGAACAAGAAGTAGAAGAAGTTGAAGTTGAAGAAGGAACAGAAGAGGTTACGACTGAGTTGTAATATATTGGGCACTGGCATTGGGCAGTGCCCAACCTCTATTTAATTTATTGACTAAACAGGTTGATCGCACCAATGGTTGAACAAAATATCACAGTTTTTATTACAATATTCGTTGACATAAATTATTCTCAGTGATAATATATCAAAGGTGCTTCATTTAACCTTGTTACTTTGGAGGATGAAGAAATGTCTTATGAAAAAGTAGCACAGGCACAAAAGCGATTGAGAATTGGAGCAAAGCAAGTGCTTAAATCCATTAAAAATGGAGAAGTACTAGAAGTCGTTATTGCAGCTAATGCAGAACGGCATGTAACAGATAAAATAGTTAAATTAGCTGAACAACATAATGTCCCTGTTATTGAAGTCGACTCGATGAAAGAGTTAGGCCAAGCAAGTGGAATAGATGTTGGTGCAGCAACAGTGGCAATTACAAAGTAGCCTTATATGCATCTTGCATATAAAGTTTCTTTTTTGCCTATTTATGAACCACCTGGATGTGTGGTATTACAATATTGAAGGGAGGATAATGAAATGCCTACTATTAACCAATTAGTACGTAAAGGACGTAAAACTAAAAGAGCAGGTTCTGATGCTCCAGCATTAAATAAAGGTTATGACTCTCAAAGAAAGCGTCAAACTGATAACCCTGCACCTCAAAAGCGTGGTGTGTGTACTCGTGTTGCAACTATGACACCGAAGAAGCCAAACTCAGCACTTCGTAAATATGCACGTGTACGTTTATCTAACCAAATTGAGGTTACAGCATATATTCCTGGTATTGGTCACAACCTACAAGAACACAGTGTTGTACTAATCCGCGGTGGACGTGTTAAGGACTTACCAGGTGTACGTTACCACATCGTTCGTGGTGCATTAGACACTGCAGGCGTTGAAGGACGTAAGCAAGGTCGTTCTAAGTACGGAACTAAGCGACCAAAGAAATAAATTTTATTAAACAACAAGTGAAGGGAGGATAACCCATGCCACGTAAAGGAGCAGTACCAAAGAGAGATGTACTACCAGATCCGATTCACAACTCAAAACTAGTTACTCGTTTGATCAACCAAATCATGGTCGACGGAAAGAAAGGTACAGCGCAAAAGATTTTATACAAAGCTTTTGATTTAGTACAAGAGCGTAGCGGTCAAAATCCTATGGATGTATTTGAAGAGGCTATGAAAAATGTAATGCCTGTACTAGAAGTTAGAGCTAGACGTGTTGGTGGTTCAAACTACCAAGTACCAGTTGAAGTACGCCCAGAACGTCGTCAAGCACTAGGTCTACGTTTTATCGTAAACTATGCTAGACTTCGTGGTGAGAAGACTATGGAAGAACGTCTTGCTAATGAAATTCTAGATGCTGCAAATAATACAGGTGCAGCGGTTAGACGCCGTGAAGAAATGCACAAGATGGCAGAAGCGAACAAAGCATTCGCTCACTATCGCTGGTAATCATTTTAACTTAATTCCAATTAGAGGAAGGAGAAATTGTTATGCCAAGAGAGTTCTCCTTAGACAAGTATCGTAATATCGGGATCATGGCACACATCGATGCCGGTAAAACAACAGCTACTGAACGTATTCTGTTCTATACAGGTCGTATTCATAAGCTGGGAGAGACTCACGAAGGTGCATCCCAAATGGACTGGATGGATCAGGAGCAAGAGCGTGGTATCACGATCACTTCTGCTGCAACAACAGCCCAATGGAATGACCATCGTATTAATATTATCGATACGCCAGGACACGTAGACTTCACAGTAGAGGTTGAGCGTTCGTTACGTGTACTAGACGGGTCTGTAGCATTACTTGACGCTCAGTCAGGAGTTGAACCACAAACAGAAACTGTTTGGCGACAAGCTACTACCTATGGAGTTCCTCGTGTTGTATTCATCAATAAGATGGACAAAATGGGAGCTGACTATCTATACGCTGTAGGTACTTTAGAAGACCGTCTAGGTGCTAATGCTCACCCAATTCAGTTACCAATTGGTGCTGAAGATGACTTCGAAGGAATCATCGACTTAGTAGAAATGAAAGCTTACTTCTATGGAGATGATTTAGGTAACAAAATTACTATTGAGGAAATCCCTGATGAGTACAAAGATCAAGCTGAAGAGTACCGCACTCGTTTAGTTGAAGCAATCGCTGAATTAGACGAAGATCTAATGGAAAAGTATTTAGAAGGTGAAGAGTTCACAATCGATGAATTAAAGAAAGCGATTCGTCGTGCAACTTGTGACGTTGAGTTCTACCCAGTATTAGTAGGTTCAGCGTTCAAGAACAAAGGTGTTCAACTACTTCTAAATGCGGTAATTGATTACCTACCTTCTCCATTAGACGTACCTGCAATCGAAGGTCATAGACCTGACACGGACGAAGAAATTATCCGTAAGTCTGATGATAACGAGCCATTCTCAGCTCTAGCATTCAAAGTTATGACAGACCCTTACGTTGGTAAGCTAACATTCTTCCGTGTTTACTCAGGAACGCTAAAGAGCGGTTCATATGTTAAGAACGCAACTAAGAACAAGCGTGAGCGTGTTGGTCGTATCTTACAGATGCACGCAAATCACCGTGAAGAAGTATCAGAAGTATTCGCTGGTGACATTGCTGGTGGTGTAGGTCTAAAAGATACAGCTACAGGTGACACTCTATGTGACGAGAAGGACTTAGTAATCCTTGAGTCTATGGAATTCCCTGACCCAGTAATTGCGGTAGCAATTGAACCGAAATCAAAAGCTGACCAAGATAAAATGGCAGTAGCTTTAGGTAAGCTTGCTGAAGAAGACCCAACATTCAAAACTGAAACTAACGAAGAGACTGGTCAGACGATCATTCATGGTATGGGTGAACTTCACCTAGACATTATTGTTGACCGTTTGAAGCGTGAGTTTAAAGTAGAAGCTAACGTTGGTGCTCCACAAGTTGCTTACCGTGAAACATTCCGTGCTTCTGCAGAAGTAGAAGGAAAGTTCGTACGTCAATCTGGTGGTCGTGGTCAATACGGTCACGTTTGGGTTAAGTTCGAGCCTAACGAAGAAGGTGCTGGCTTCGAATTCCACGATAAAATCGTTGGTGGTGTTGTACCACGCGAATACATTCCTTCTGTAGGTAAAGGAATTGAAGAAACAATGGAAACTGGTGTAGTTGCTGGTTACCCATTAATCGACATCAAAGCAACTTTATTTGATGGATCATACCACGATGTAGACTCGAACGAAACAGCGTTCAAAGTTGCTGCATCAATGGCACTTAAAGAAGCGAAGAACAAGTGTAAGCCAGTACTTCTTGAACCAATGATGAAAGTAGAAATCGTTGTCCCTGAAGAGTACATGGGTGATATTATGGGTGACGTTACTTCACGTCGTGGACGCGTAGAAGGTATGGGTTCACGTGGTACCGCATCTGTAGTAGACGCATTCGTTCCATTATCTGAAATGTTCGGTTACGCTACATCATTACGTTCGAACACGCAAGGTCGCGGAACTTACACAATGCACTTCAGCCACTATGAAGAAGTACCAAAATCAATTTCAGAAGAGATTATTAAGAAAAATAGTGGTCAATAATTGATTTTTTCGCTCAAATTTCGTATAAAGGGTATTGTAAGAAGTTATCTTTCGGGTTTAACTCGAAAGATAACCTAACAATATAAATACATTAAAAACATTTTTAAGGAGGAAATATAAATGGCTAAAGAAAAATTTGACCGTTCCAAGTCCCACGTTAACATCGGGACAATCGGACACGTAGACCATGGTAAAACGACTTTAACAGCAGCAATCACTACAGTATTACACAAAAACTCTGGTTCAGGTGAAGCTATGGCTTATGACCAGATCGACGGTGCTCCAGAAGAGAAAGAACGTGGAATCACAATCTCAACTGCACACGTTGAGTACGAAACTGAAAACCGTCACTATGCACACGTTGACTGCCCAGGTCACGCTGACTATGTTAAAAACATGATCACTGGTGCAGCTCAAATGGACGGTGCGATTCTAGTTGTATCTGCAGCTGATGGCCCAATGCCACAGACTCGTGAGCACATCCTACTATCTCGTCAGGTTGGTGTACCTGCAATTGTTGTATTCTTAAACAAGTGCGACATGGTAGACGACGAAGAGCTATTAGAATTAGTTGAAATGGAAGTACGTGACCTACTAGGCGAATACGACTTCCCTGGCGATGACATCCCAGTAGTAAAAGGTTCAGCTCTAAAAGCAATCGAAGGTGACGCTGAGTACGAAAAAGCGATCCTAGAATTAATGGAAGCTGTTGATGAGTACATTCCAAACCCAGACCGCGACACTGATAAGCCATTCATGATGCCAGTTGAGGACGTATTCTCAATCACTGGTCGTGGTACAGTAGCAACAGGTCGTGTTGAGCGTGGTCAAGTATCTGTTGGTGACGAAGTTGACATCATCGGTATGGCTGAAGATACAGGCAAGACTACAGTAACGGGTGTTGAAATGTTCCGTAAGTTACTAGATTATGCTGAAGCTGGTGACAACATTGGTGCACTACTACGTGGTGTTTCTCGTGATGACATTAGCCGTGGGCAAGTACTAGCTAAGCCTGGTACAATCACTCCACACACTAAGTTCAAAGCAGAAGTTTATGTACTATCAAAAGAAGAAGGTGGACGTCACACTCCATTCTTCTCTAACTACCGCCCACAGTTCTACTTCCGTACAACTGACGTTACTGGCGTTATTCAACTACCTGAGGGTGTTGAAATGGTAATGCCTGGTGACAACGTTGAAATGGACGTTGACCTAATTGCACCAATCGCGATTGAAGAAGGAACTAAGTTCTCAATCCGTGAAGGTGGCCGTACAGTAGGTGCGGGCGTTGTTTCAACAATCGTTGAATAATAACGTTTAACCTTATAGAAACTGCCGAGTTGATCTCGGCAGTTTTTTTAATGGATTTGAAATACTTAGCTATCTATTGGTGAGATGTAGATAAAAAGACGCCGGGAACCCAGCGTCTTTTTATCAGCGCTCGAACTATTTTATCAGCGCTCGAACTAATTTATCAGCGCTCAATCCAAATTATTAGTACTTAAAACATCATAAATTCTGAATATTACTGTGACGGTTGAAATAACTAGATAGGATTTGTATAATAATTTGAGTGGTTGTGACAGAAATATAGATATTACACTTGAAATCTCGTGTGTGATTTACTATAATTAGTAATGTTGCAATCAAACAAGGCGATGAAGTGGAAGGTTGCTGACACACCCGGCCCCTTTGCCATGGCAAGGTGTGGGGAAATTTCCGCGGAGAATGTCTGTTGAGAAGATAGGCGAAAAAAGGAGGGAAAATAATGGCAAACGAAAAGATTCGTATCAGATTAAAAGCTTATGATCACAAGATTTTAGATCAATCAGCTGAAAAAATCGTAGACACGGCAAAGCGTGCGGGAGCAGATGTATCTGGCCCAATCCCATTGCCTACAGAGCGCTCTGTATATACAGTCTTACGTGCGACGCATAAGTACAAAGATGCTCGTGAGCAATTTGAAATGCGTACACACAAGCGTTTGATTGATATTTTGAGCCCAACTCCACAAACAGTGGATTCTTTAATGCGTTTAGATTTACCGTCTGGCGTAGATATCGAAATTAAACTATAAATTTTTTAGGAGGTGTAACGGATGGCGAAAGGAATCTTAGGACGTAAAATCGGTATGACACAGCTTTTCTCTGATAATGGAGAGCTAGTACCAGTAACAGTAATTCAAGCTGAAGGCAACACAGTTCTTCAGAAGAAAACTGATGAAAATGACGGCTATGAAGCAGTTCAGATCGGTTTTGCTAACCAAAAGAAAAATAATGTAAAGAAAGCAGAAAAAGGTCATGCTGAGAAAGCAGGAGCTGAACCTAAGCGCTTCGTTCGCGAAGTCCGTGACGCAGAGCTTGACGAATATGAAGTTGGTCAAGAATTAAGCGTTGATCTTTTTGAAGCTGGACAGTATGTTGATGTTACAGGAACTTCAAAAGGTAAAGGTTATCAAGGTGCAATTAAGCGCCATAACCAAGGACGTGGACATGAGACGCACGGTTCACACTTCCATCGCTCACCAGGTTCAATTGGTGTAATGGGAGCAGCGCGTGTATTTAAAGGTATGAAAGGCGCTGGACAAATGGGTGGCGAAACAGTAACAATCCAGAACCTAGAAGTGGTTAAAGTTGATGCTGAAAACGACCTAATCCTAATTAAAGGAAATGTACCAGGCCCGAAAAAGTCTTACGTAAAAATCGAAAGTGCGGTTAAGGCGTAACAATTAACTAACGAAGGGAGGATATGTCATGCCTAAAGTAGCACTATATAACCAATCAGGTTCACAAGTTGGTGATGCTGAACTTGCAGAAAGCGTGTTTGGTATTGAGCCTAACGAGAATGTTTTACATGATGCTGTTGTTATGCAACAAGCAAGCCAGCGTCAAGGAACTCATAAAGTAAAAGGTCGCTCTGAAGTTAATGGTGGAGGACGTAAGCCATGGCGCCAGAAAGGTACAGGCCGTGCACGTCAAGGGTCAATTCGCTCACCTCAATGGGTTGGTGGTGGAACAGTATTTGGTCCAACTCCTCGTAGCTACAGCTACAAGCTACCTAAAAAGGTTCGTCGCTTAGCTTTAGTTTCTGCTCTAGCAACGAAAGTTAAAACGGACGACATTTACGTGTTAGATGAACTAAACATCGATGCACCAAAAACAAAAGAGATTGTTACAATGCTAAATAACTTCAACTTAGAAGGTAAAACATTAATTGTAACAGCAAATCAAAACGAGAATGTTGAACGTTCAGTTAACAACATTCCTGGAGTAGATGTATTAACAGTTGATGAAATCAACGTATTAGATTTAGTGAAGCATGACACGCTGCTTATTACTAAGGAAGCAGCTGATCAAGCAGGGGAGGTGCTTGCATAATGAAAGAACCAAGAGATATCATTAAGCGCCCAGTAATTACAGAACACTCTGCGGATTTAATGGCTGAGAAGAAATATACGTTTGAAGTTTCTACTAAAGCTAACAAGACTGAGATCAAAAGTGCTGTAGAAGAAATCTTTAACGTAAAAGTAGAAAAAGTTAACACGTTAAACTTAAAAGGTAAGTTTAGAAGAATGGGTCGTTACGGCGGATACCGTCCAGATCGTAAAAAAGCTATTGTTCAACTTACTCAAGACAGTGAAGACCTAGACTTTTTCGAAACAGTATAAATAATAAACTTTTAAAAGGAGGGAAATAAGATGGCGATCAAGAAGTATAAACCAACTACAAACGGACGTCGTTTTATGACAACATTAACAAACGATGAAATCACGACGTCTACGCCGGAAAAATCCCTACTTGCACCGGTAAAGAAACGTGCAGGTCGTAACAATCAAGGGAGAATTTCAATTCGTCATCAAGGTGGAGGCCATAAGCGTAAATATCGTATTATCGATTTCAAGCGTGAGAAAGATGGTATACCAGGACGCGTTGCTACTATCGAATACGATCCAAACCGTTCAGCGAACATCGCATTAGTTCACTATGCAGACGGTGAAAAGCGTTATATTCTTGCACCTAAAGGTCTAAAAGTAGACCAAGAAATTATGTCAGGTGAAAATGCAGATATCCAATTAGGTAATGCATTACCACTTAAAAACATTCCAGTAGGTTCAACAGTCCATAACATCGAGCTAAAACCAGGTCGTGGTGGGCAGTTAGTACGTTCAGCTGGTTCACAAGCACAAGTCTTAGGACGCGAAGAGAAGTACGTATTAGTACGTCTTGCTTCAGGTGAGACTCGTCGTATTCTATCAACTTGCCGTGCGACAATCGGTCAAGTAGGTAACAATGAACATGAACTTGTAAAAGTAGGTAAAGCAGGCCGTAGTCGTTGGAAAGGTATTCGTCCAACAGTACGTGGTTCTGTTATGAACCCTAGTGATCACCCACACGGTGGTGGTGAAGGACGCGCGCCAATCGGTATGCCGTCTCCTGTTACTCCATGGGGTAAACCTACGCTTGGATATAAGACACGTAAGCGTAACAAGAGCTCAGATAAATATATTGTACGTCGTCGTAAGAAGTAATGGTGGTAAGCAACCCAAACAAGTTGCTTAAACTCGAAGGGAGGTTTATTGATGGGTCGTAGTTTGAAAAAAGGACCTTTCGCGGATGATCATCTGATGAAGAAGATCGAGAAGTTAAATGAAACTAAGGATTCGCAAGTTATTAAAACTTGGTCTCGTCGTTCTACAGTTTTTCCACAGTTCGTAGGACACACAATTGCTGTATATGATGGTCGTAAACATGTACCTGTATATGTAACAGAAGATATGGTTGGACACAAACTTGGAGAGTTCGCTCCAACACGTACTTTCAAAGGTCACTCTGGTGACGATAAGAAAACAAAACGCTAGATGAGAGGAGGTTTGCATGATGCAACAAGCTAAAGCTGTAGCTAAAACGGTTCGTATCGCTCCTCGTAAAGCTCGTTTAGTTATCGATTTAATTCGAGGAAAAGATGTAGGCGAAGCTATCGCAACACTTAAGCACACAAACCGTGCAGCATCACCAGACATTGAAAAAGTTTTAAACTCTGCTATCGCAAACGCAGAGCACAACTATGAATTAGATATTGATAACTTAGTTGTTTCTGAAGCATATGTAAATGAAGGTGTAACACTTAAGAGGTTCCGCCCACGTGCACAAGGTCGTGCGAGCGCAATTAACAAGCGCACAAGCCACATTACAGTTGTGGTATCAGAAAAGAAGGAGGGATAAGTAGTGGGTCAAAAAATCAACCCTAAAGGTCTTCGTGTTGGCGTAATTCGTGACTGGGAGTCAAAATGGTACGCTGAAAACGATTATGCTGAACTATTACATGAAGACATTAAAATTCGTGAATATATTCAAGATCGTCTAAAAGACTCAGCGGTTTCAAAAGTTGATATCGAGCGCGCAGCTAACCGTGTTAACATTTCGGTTCACACTGCTAAGCCAGGTATGGTTATTGGTAAAGGTGGTTCAGAAGTTGAAAACCTACGTAACCAACTAAACCATTTAACTGGTAAACGTGTTCATATTAATATCGTTGAAGTTAAGAAACCAGAATTAGATGCAACTCTAGTTGCTGACAATATTGCTCGTCAATTAGAAAATCGTGTATCTTTCCGTCGTGTACAGAAACAAGCAATCCAACGCGCTATGCGTTCAGGAGCTAAAGGTGTTAAAACACAAGTTTCAGGTCGTCTAGGCGGAGCAGACATTGCACGTGCTGAACAATACAACGAAGGAACTGTACCACTTCACACACTTCGTGCAGACATCGACTATGGTACTGCAGAAGCTGACACTACTTACGGTAAGTTAGGTGTAAAAGTGTGGATCTATCGTGGTGAAGTCCTTCCAACAAAAACTAATGAATAAGGAAGGGGGATCAGCAATATGTTAATGCCTAAACGCGTTAAATATCGTAAGCAACACCGTACGAGCCTTAAAGGTAAGGCTAAAGGTGGAACAGAAGTTTCATTCGGTGAGTTCGGCTTACAAGCAATTGAAGGTGAATGGATTACAAGTCGTCAAATTGAGGCTGCTCGTATTGCAATGACTCGTTATATGAAACGTGGCGGTAAAGTCTGGATCAAAATCTTCCCAGATAAGCCAAAAACAGCTAAACCACTAGAAGTCCGTATGGGTTCTGGTAAAGGTGCTCCTGAAGGATGGGTAGCTGTAGTAAAACCAGGAAAAGTTATGTTTGAAGTAGCAGGTGTAAGTGAAGAAGTAGCTCGTGAAGCATTACGTCTTGCAGCTCACAAACTTCCAGTAAAAACGAAGTTCGTAAAACGTGAAGAAATTGGTGGTGATAGCAATGAAGGCTAACGAAATTAGAGAACTAACCACTGCCGAAATCGAACAAAAAGTTAAATCACTAAAAGAAGAACTGTTTAACCTACGTTTCCAACTTGCTACGGGTCAGTTAGAAAACACTGCTCGTATCCGTGAAGTTCGTAAGTCAATTGCTCGTATGAAAACAGTTGTTCGTGAAAGAGAACTCGGCGCTAATAATCGATAATTGAGAGGAGGTTACCTCAATGGCTGATCGTAATTCTCGTAAGGTGTATAGTGGTCGTGTCGTTTCAGATAAGATGGATAAAACAATTACTGTTTTAGTTGAAACGTATAAATTCCACCCACTATATGGTAAGCGTGTTAAATACTCAAAGAAATTTAAAGCTCATGATGAAAACAATCAAGCTAAAAAAGGTGACGTTGTAAGCATTATGGAAACTCGTCCATTATCAGCAAGTAAACGTTTCCGCTTAGTCGAAATCGTAGAAGAAGCTGTTGTTATTTAATAAATGATCGCTCGGAATAGTTCCGAAGGGAGGTTGTATTTGTATGATTCAACAAGAAAGTCGTTTAAAAGTTGCTGACAACTCTGGTGCTCGTGAAGTACAAACGATCAAAGTACTAGGTGGCTCTGGACGTAAAACAGCTAACATTGGTGATGTAATTGTTTGTTCAGTGAAACAAGCAACACCAGGCGGCGTTGTTAAAAAAGGCGAAATTGTTAGAGCTGTAATTGTACGTTCAAAGAGTGGTGCTCGTCGTAAAGATGGTTCATACATTCGTTTCGACGAAAATGCGGCTGTTATCGTACGTGAAGATAAAAGCCCACGCGGAACTCGTATCTTCGGACCTGTTGCACGTGAACTACGTGAAAACAAGTTTATGAAGATCGTTTCCCTAGCTCCAGAAGTTTTATAATAGAGAAAAAAAGCCTTGTAAGGAGGTGCACGATTCATGCATGTAAAAAAAGGCGATAAAGTAAGAGTTATTTCCGGTAAAGATAAAGGGAAAGAAGGCACAATTCTAGAAGCATTTCCTAAGAAGGATCGTATTGTGGTAGAAGGTGTTAACTATATGAAAAAACACACACAGCCTTCTCAAGAAAACCCACAAGGCGGAATTTTAAACCAAGAAGCACCAATTCATGTTTCTAACGTTATGCCTATTGATCCAAACACTAATGAACCGACTCGTGTTGGTTATGAAGTTCGTGACGGTAACAAAGTTCGCATAGCTAAGAAGTCTGGTGAACCTTTAGATAAATAGTTCTCGTGATGAAAGGAGGTCTACTTGATGAACGCATTAAAAAAACAATATAAAGATGAAGTTATTCCAAGCTTAATGGAAAGTTTAATTATGATTCAGTGATGCAAGCACCAAAAGTTGAAAAGATCGTAATCAACATGGGTGTTGGTGACGCTGTACAAAACTCAAAAGCGTTAGATAACGCTGTAGAAGAGTTAGAGTTAATTTCCGGTCAAAAGCCAATGATTACAAAGGCTAAAAAATCAATCGCTGGTTTCCGTCTGCGTGAAGGTAACCCAATCGGTGCTAAAGTAACACTACGTGGTGAGCGTATGTACGAATTTCTACACAAGCTTATCTCAGTTTCTTTACCTCGTGTACGTGACTTCCGCGGAATCTCAAGCAAAGCATTTGACGGCCGTGGAAACTACACTTTAGGTGTAAAAGAGCAATTGATTTTCCCGGAAATTGATTACGATAGAGTTAACAAAATACGCGGTATGGATATCGTAATTGTTACAACTGCTGATACGGACGAAGAAGCTAGTGAATTATTAACTCAGTTCGGAATGCCTTTCAGACAGTAACCTTGACCTTAAAGGAGGGAAAATTGTGGCTAAGAAATCAATGATCGCTAAGCAAAAGCGTAATCAAAAGTTTAAAGTACGTGAATATACACGTTGTGAACGTTGTGGACGTCCACACTCGGTCATTCGTAAATTCAAATTATGCCGAATTTGTTTCCGTGAGTTAGCATACGAAGGTCAAATTCCAGGCGTTAAAAAAGCAAGCTGGTAAGCCCATAGCAGGGAAGGAGGTAATGAGAAATGGCAATGACAGATCCAATTGCAGATCTATTAACAAGAATTCGTAATGCAAACATGGTACGTCATGAACAATTGGAAGTACCTGCTTCGAAATTGAAGCAAGAGATCGTTGAAATCTTAAAGCGTGAAGGTTTCATTCGTGACTACGAATATATTGAAGACAACAAGCAAGGCGTACTACGTCTTTTCCTAAAATACGGTTCAAGTGATGAGCGTGTTATTACAGGAATCAAGAAGATTAGTAAGCCAGGGCTACGTGTTTACGCGAAAGCTGAAGAGCTTCCTCGTGTTTTAAACGGTCTAGGTATCGCTGTTATTTCAACTAGTAAAGGTGTTTTAACGGATAAAGAAGCTCGTCAACAAGCGGTAGGCGGCGAAGTGCTAGCTTACGTTTGGTAATCACTATTGAACAGTCAGGAGGTGTAAAGGAATGTCTCGTGTAGGATTAAAACCAGTAGAAATTCCAAACGATGTAGAAGTAAACGTAGATGGTACTTTAGTTTCTGTTAAAGGTCCTAAAGGTGAACTATCACGTTCAATTCATGAAGATATGAAAGTTAACATTGACGGCAATGTTTTAACTGTTGAGCGTCCAAGCGAAAACAAAAAGCACCGTTCAGTTCACGGTACAACGCGTAGTAACATCGCGAATATGATCGAAGGTGTATCTAAAGGTTTCGAAAAAGCTTTAGAAATCCAAGGTGTTGGTTACCGTGCACAATTACAAGGTCAGAAGCTAGTTGTTAACGCTGGTTACTCTCACCCAGTAGAAATTGAACCTGTAGAAGGTATTGATATTGAGTGCCCATCTAACACTCGTATCCTTGTAAAAGGAATCGATAAGGAACTAGTTGGTGCGGTTGCAGCAAATATCCGCGCAATTCGTACGCCAGAGCCTTATAAAGGTAAAGGTATTCGTTACGAAAATGAACGTGTACGTATTAAAGAAGGTAAGACTGCTAAATAATTTCCGTTAAAAGACAGAAAGGAGTGACCTAGATGATTACGAAGCAAGATAAAAACGCTACTCGTAAAAAGCGTCATAGCCGTGTTCGTCGTCATTTAACCGGTACATCTGAGCGTCCTCGCTTAAATGTTTACCGTTCAAATAAGCACATTTATGCACAATTAATCGATGATCTTGCTGGTGTAACTGTTGCAAGCGCATCTACAGTTGATAAAGAATTTAAAGGTGAATCAACAGGTAACGTTGATGCTGCGAAGCAAGTTGGCGAGTTAGTCGCAAAGCGTGCTGTAGAAAAAGGTTATAAATCAGTTGTCTTTGATCGCGGTGGTTACTTATACCATGGTCGTGTAGAAGCACTAGCTGAAGCTGCTCGTGAAGCAGGACTAGAATTTTAATCAAGTCGTAAAGGAGGGAAAGGCATGAATAAACAAATCGATCCAAGCAAGCTTGATATAGAAGAGCGTGTAGTTACTGTAAATCGTGTATCTAAAGTTGTGAAGGGTGGTCGTCGTTTCCGTTTCACAGCACTAGTTGTTGTTGGTGACAAGAATGGTCACGTTGGTTTCGGTACTGGTAAAGCACATGAGGTACCAGAAGCAATTCGTAAAGCAATTGAAGACGGTAAGAAGAACTTAGTGCGTGTACCAATCGTTGGTACGACAATTCCACATGAAATCCATGGTCAGTTTGGCGCTGGAAACATCTTATTGAAGCCAGCTTCAGAAGGTACTGGAGTTATCGCAGGTGGTCCGGTACGTGCAGTGTTAGAACTAGCAGGTGTTCATGACATCTTATCAAAATCATTAGGCTCAAACACTCCAATCAACATGGTACGTGCTACAATCCAAGGCTTAAGCGAACTTAAGTCTGCCGAAGACGTAGCAAAACTACGCGGTAAATCAGTTGAGGAACTGTTAGGATAAGGAGGGATAACCATGGCAAATAAAGTAGAAATTACCCTCACACGCAGCGTGATCGGTCGTAAACAAGATCAACGTGATACAGTAAAAGCTCTAGCTTAAATAAAATTAGCCAAACAGTCGTTCATGACGATACAGATGCTATTCGTGGCATGATTAACAAAGTGTCTCACTTAGTTGAAGTAAAAGAAGCGTAAGTAACGATTATCGTAAAGAGGAGGTGCTCGACGGATGAAACTTCATGAGTTAAAAAGAGCTGAAGGCTCTCGTAAAAATCGTAATCGTGTAGGTCGTGGAATGGCTACAGGCAATGGTAAAACATCAGGCCGTGGTCACAAAGGACAAAAAGCACGTTCAGGCGGTAACGTACGTCCTGGTTTCGAAGGTGGTCAAATGCCTATCTACCAGCGCCTACCAAAACGTGGTTTTACGAACA
Source organism: Alkalibacillus haloalkaliphilus C5 (assembly GCF_000269905.1). Taxonomy (GTDB): domain Bacteria; phylum Bacillota; class Bacilli; order Bacillales; family Alkalibacillaceae; genus Alkalibacillus; species Alkalibacillus haloalkaliphilus_A. The sequence goes on along the minus strand of NZ_AKIF01000010.1, from coordinate 6,612 downwards.
TTAACCGAAAAGAATATACAATTGTCAATTTAGACACTCTTAATCGTTTTGAAGAAGGAACTGAAGTAACACCAGAACTTCTATTAGAAACTGGTGCAATCAGCAAGATTAAAGCAGGAGTTAAAGTACTAGGTAATGGTAGCCTAGATAAAAATCTGACTGTTAAAGCTGATAAGTTCTCTGCTTCTGCTAAAGAAGCTATTGAAGCGGCAGGCGGTCAAACTGAGGTGATTTAATGTTCCGCACATTTTCCAATTTATTTCGCGTAGCTGACATTAGACAGAAGATCCTTTTCACCCTTGCAATTTTAATCGTCTTTAGAATCGGTACTTTCATTCCGGTTCCATTTGCTGATAGCAATGCCCTAACAATGATGAATGAGGTTAATGCCTTCGGGTTTATTGATACATTCGGAGGAGGAGCATTGAGTCAGTTCTCTGTTTTTGCGATGGGAGTTTTCCCATACATTACAGCTGCTATTATTATGCAGTTACTTCAAATGGACGTTGTTCCGAAGTTTACAGAGTGGCGTAAACAGGGTGAAATGGGGCGTCGTAAGCTAGCGCAATTCACACGTTATTTCACTGTCGTTTTAGCTTTTATTCAAGCAATTGGAATGTCAATCGGATTTAACCACCTTACAGAAGGTTCTTTAATAACAAATCCAACTCCTGTTACGTATTTAACAATTGCTGTTGTATTAACAGGTGGTACAACATTCCTAATGTGGCTTGGTGAGCAAATTACGGAGTATGGCGTAGGTAACGGAATATCAATTCTAATCTTTGCAGGTATCGTTGCAGGGATACCGACAGGTTTAAACCAGCTTTATGAGCAATATATTTCAGGAGCTGGAGATCAATTATTTATTAATTTAGCTGTTTTAGGAATCATCACATTAGTCGTGATCGCTGTTATTGTTGGTGTGATTTTCATACAACAAGCACTACGTAAGATTCCAATTCAGTATGCAAAGAGAACAGTTAACCGTTCTCCTGTTGGAGGACAGTCAACACATCTACCATTAAAGGTAAATGCAGCGGGAGTTATTCCAATCATTTTTGCTATTTCGTTTATCATCGCACCTCAGACAATTTCTAACTTCTTTGAAGGTAACGAATTTGCACAAACGATGGCTTGGGTATTTGATTACACAGAGCCAGTAGGAATGGCAATTTACTTTGCTTTGATCATTGCATTTACGTATTTCTACACATTTGTTCAAGTTAACCCTGAACAAATGGCAGAAAACCTACAGAAACAAGGCGGTTATGTTCCAGGAATTCGTCCGGGTAAAAATACTGAAACGTATTTAACCCGTGTTATGTATCGTTTAACGTTTGTTGGAGCGTTGTTCTTAGCTGTAGTAGCAATCTTCCCTATTATGTTAGGAAGTATAGCGAACTTGCCAGCAGCGGTTCAAATCGGTGGAACAAGTCTACTGATCGTTGTAGGTGTAGCGCTTAATACTATGAAGCAGTTAGAGAGTCAATTAGTAAAACGTCACTATCGTGGCTTTATTAAATAGTATGCTCGATTGCTTTGGATTAATGAGAGCGAGGGGAAAGATATGAATCTTATTTTGATGGGACTGCCAGGTGCCGGTAAAGGTACACAAGCAGAAAAAATCGTAGAAAAATATAACATCCCTCATATCTCAACTGGAGATATGTTCCGTTCTGCGATCAAAGAAGGAACGCCATTAGGAAAAGAAGCAAAGTCTTATATGGATCAAGGCGACTTAGTCCCTGATGAAGTAACAGTTGGTATTGTTAAAGAACGCTTAAGCAAGCCAGACTGTGATAAAGGCTTTTTATTAGATGGTTTTCCTAGAACAGTAGCTCAAGCTGAAGCTCTAGAAAACCTTTTAAGTGAATTAAACACTAAACTTGATTATGTGTTACATGTTCAAGTTCCAGAAAATAAATTAGTCGATCGTCTAACCGGTCGCCGCATCTGCCCTGAGTGTGGTGCAACTTATCACGTTGAGTTCAACCCCCCTAAGGAAGATGGTAAGTGTGACGTTGACGGTGAAACGTTAATGCAACGTGAAGACGATCAACCTGAAACTGTTAAGAATCGTCTAAAGGTAAATATGGAACAAACACAACCATTATTAGATTACTATGGCGATAAAGGCTACCTTGTCGATGTTAATGGCGATCAGCATATTGATGATGTGTTCGTACAAATCGATGAGAAAATCGGAGGCTTAGCTAAATGATCATTCGAAAAACACCACGGGAAATTGAAATTATGCGTCAAGCTGGTAAAATTGTAGCTTTAACTCACCAAGAGTTAGCTAAACATATCAAGCCAGGTGTAACGACAAATGAACTGGACGAAATAGCCGAAAAGTTTATTCGTAGTCATGATGCAACACCTTCTTTTAAAGGTTATAACGGTTTCAGTGGTAGCATTTGTGTATCTGTCAATGAAGAGCTTGTACACGGAATTCCAAGTGATCGCGAGTTAAATGATGGTGACATTATTAGTATCGACATTGGTGCTAATTACAATGGCTATCATGGCGACTCAGCATGGACTTACGCTGTTGGTGACATTGATGAAGAAACACAAAAATTGCTTGATGTTACAGAGGAGTCTTTATTTAAAGGTTTAGAACAAATTAAACCAAGCAATCGTTTAACAGATATTTCGCATGCAATTCAAAGTTATGTTGAACCATATGGTTATACGATAGTTCAAGAATATGGCGGCCATGGCATTGGCCAAAGCATTCATGAAGACCCTCACATTTCAAACTTCGGACCACCCAATAAAGGCCCACGTTTGAAAAAAGGAATGGTTTTAGCAATTGAGCCAATGGTTAATCTAGGCGAACGTTACGTCCGAACATTAGATGATGACTGGACAGTTGTGACAGCAGACAAGAAGTTTTGTGCTCACTTTGAGCATACAATCGCTGTAACAGAAGATGGTTATGAGATTTTAACGAAAGCTTAAGTGAAGGTGATGACGGTTGAACGAAGGAGATTCGGGTTGTCCTAAATTAGGACAGTTAGTGAGGATTAAACGAGGTCGTGAATCAGAACAATATGCAATAATTATTGGCTTTGATGATCGGAAGTTTGTTAAGCTAGCAGATGGCGAAAAACGTAAGTTCGATCGGCCGAAGCGCAAAAACCTTCATCATGTCGAATTAATCGATTATGTTTCTCCAGAAGTAGCACGCAGCTTAGAGGAAACTGGTCGAGTCACAAACGGAAAACTTCGCTTCGCAATATCAAAATTTGTCAACGAATCGATGACAGGTTGGAAGAAGGGAGATTCTCTCGATGGCGAAAGACGATGTAATTGAGATGGAAGGAACAGTCCTTGAGACTTTACCTAACGCAATGTTTAAAGTAGAGTTAGAAAATGGACACGAAATCCTTGCACACGTATCAGGTAAAATTCGTATGCACTTCATCCGTATTTTACCAGGAGATAAAGTTACGGTAGAGATGTCACCTTATGATTTATCAAGAGGTCGAATCACATATCGTTATAAATAACGAGAATACTCCGATCTAAAAGGAGGTAGGAAAATGAAGGTAAGACCGTCAGTAAAACCTATTTGTGAAAAATGTAAAGTTATCCGCCGTAAGGGTAAAGTAATGGTAATTTGCGAAAATCCTAAACACAAACAAAAACAAGGATAATTTTTAAGGAGGTGCAATGCACGCATGGCTCGTATTTCAGGTGTAGATATTCCACGTGAAAAGCGTATTGTTATCGCGCTTACGTACATTTATGGTGTTGGTCACACAACTGCAAGCAAAGTTGTAGAAGCTGCTGGTGTTGATGCAACAACTCGCGTACGTGACTTAACAGAAGAAGAATTATCGAACATTCGTAAAGAGATGGATCAGTACACGGTTGAAGGTGACCTTCGTCGTGAAACGTCTCTTAACATTAAGCGTTTAATCGAGATCGGCTCTTATCGTGGAATCCGTCATCGTCGTGGTCTACCAACACGTGGTCAGAAGACTAAGAACAATTCCCGTACACGTAAAGGTCCACGCCGTACAGTAGCGAATAAGAAAAAATAATTGAACAAAGGAGGTATGCTAGTCATGGCTCGTAAGGGTAATAAAACAACTACACGTAGAAAGCGTCGTGTGAAAAAGAATATAGAGTCTGGTGTTGCTCACATTCGTTCAACGTTTAACAATACGATTGTGACAATTACAGATGATAGCGGAAATGCTGTTGCATGGAGCAGTGCTGGATCTTTAGGTTTCAAAGGTTCTCGTAAATCTACTCCATTCGCAGCACAGATGGCATCGGAAGTAGCGGCAAAGGCAGCTCAAGAAAACGGCATGAAAACTATTGAAGTGGCTGTAAAAGGCCCAGGTGCAGGTCGTGAAGCAGCTATTCGTTCATTACAAGCTGCAGGCCTAGAAATTACTGCAATTGTTGATGTTACACCGGTACCTCACAATGGTTGCCGCCCACCAAAACGTCGTCGTGTTTAATTGGAAGTATATAATTTGTCAACCCGTCTATAATGGGATATGATAGCTTTAAAAAGCTTTGCACGGTTATATGGGGTTTAGTTCCGCGTTTTCCTGCGTGGAACCTACCCGTTTTTTTGGAATTTCGATGAAAACGATCATCGTTGTTTCGACGTTTTGAAGGAGGGTTTTGTGAATGATTGAAATTGAAAAACCGAAAGTTGAAACGATCGAAGTTAGCGAAAATGCTAAGTTCGGTAAATTTGTTATTGAACCATTGGAGCGTGGATATGGTACAACAATGGGTAACTCCTTGCGTCGTATCTTGCTATCCTCACTTCCAGGAGCAGCAGTAACGTCTGTTCAAATTGAAGGCGCGTTACATGAATTTACAACATTAGATTATGTTGTGGAAGATGTAACAACGATTATCTTAAATCTTAAAAAGTTAGCTTTAAAGATTTATTCAGATGATGAAAAAACGCTAGAAATTGATGTCCAGGGAGAAGGGGAAGTAACGGCAGCAGACATTAAACATGACAGTGATGTTGAAGTGCTTAACCCTGAATTAAAGATTGCTACAATCACTGGTAACGGTAAGCTTAACATGAGAATTTTCGCAGCGAAGGGTAGAGGCTATCGCCCAGCTGAAGAAAATAAAAGAGATGAGCAACCGATCGGTGTCATTCCAGTTGATTCAATCTTCACACCAGTTGAACGTGTAACGTACCAAGTCGAAAACACGCGTGTAGGTCAAGTTGCAAATTTCGATAAGTTGACATTAGACGTATGGACTGATGGAAGCATTCGCCCAGAGGAAGCTATTTCTCTAGGTGCTAAAGTGTTTACTGAACACTTAAATGTATTTGTTGGCTTAACTGATGAAGCGCAAAATGCGGAGATTATGGTTGAGAAAGAAGAAGACCAAAAAGAAAAAGTGTTAGAAATGACAATTGAAGAACTAGACTTATCAGTTCGTTCTTACAATTGCTTAAAGCGTGCGGGTATTAACACAGTACAAGAACTAACACAAAAATCCGAAGAAGACATGATGAAAGTACGTAACTTAGGACGTAAATCCTTAGACGAAGTTAAAAACAAACTTGATGCCCTGAACTTAGGCTTACGTAAAGAAGATTAGTATAAGCATCAGTGAATTCCTAAACAAAGGAGGTTTAAAGGATGGCAAAAGCGAAATTAGGTCGTACGACTGATCAACGTTTAGCTCTTCTACGTAATTTAGCTACTGATTTAATCGTTCATGAACGTATTGAAACGACAGAAACTAAAGCTAAAGAGCTAAAGCCAGTTGTTGAAAAAATGATTACATTAGGTAAGCGTGGCGACCTTCATGCTCGTAGACAGGCAGAGTCATATCTACGTAAAGTAGAAACTGACGAAGAAGGTACTAACGCATTACAAAAGCTATTCTCTGACATTGCTCCACGTTTTGAAGACCGCCAAGGTGGATACACTCGTATTCTTAAACTAGGTGAGCGTAAAGGTGACGGAGCAAAAACAGTGATTATTGAATTAGTTGACTAATTGAATGATTGAAGAAAGAGGGGTGTTCAGATTCCATGTAAAAATGGGAGCTGGGCCCTTTTTTTATGATTAAGGCTCTAATATATTTGTTTGGGGTAGCTGTACAATTTCTTACAAAAAAGGTTGGGTACCTTTTACCTGAACCGTTGGTTTCAGGTGATCCGCTTTCGGTGGACGCTTGTACCCACAGGGCACAAGTGCAACATCTGCTCAAACTTCCCAAGGTCGTTTGTCGCAGTGTTTTCTATGCAGGGGCACGGATCGATCCTCCTTGGCCCAAAAAGCGGGGCCTGTGGGGTCTCGAGACACGTGCTGTTCCCGCAGGCGTCGCCACCTTCGCTCCTCACCTGATACCAACTCTGTGCTTAACCAAGAATATAAAAAAGCACGCTAACTCCTTATAAAACAATCGGAGATTCCTGACTTCAATCAAGGGGTTAAGGCGCTTCAAAATTGGCAGAAAGAGATCATGAATAGTTTTGGTTATAAGATACACAACGGCTAGGTTGAAGGGACATTTGTTTTCAGCGCTTTCTTAGATTACATCTCCAGTTGAAGTGTAACGAAAACACGAACAATTGGCCTATCATATTCGTTGAGCAGGCAC
>NZ_AKIF01000009.1 GCF_000269905.1 Alkalibacillus haloalkaliphilus C5 | reverse complement strand
CTGAGACAAACTGGTGAAGGAGTCAGTGTAGCAGTCTTAGATACAGGTGTTGATCGTAGTCATGAAGATTTAAACGTGGCTGGTGGTTATTCTGTTTTTGATGATTCAGAAAATGGCGACCCATATTATGACGCTAATGGCCACGGTACACACGTAGCAGGAACGGTAGCAGCAGTAAACAATGACCTTGGCGTTGTTGGTGTTGCACCAGAAGCCGACGTATATGCTGTAAAAGTATTGGACAACGATGGTGGTGGTTCTTACGCTGGCATTGCTGAAGGTATTGAATGGGCAATCCAAAATGATATGGACATTATTAATATGAGCTAGGTGGTTCTCAAAGCTCTAATATTTTGGAAGATTATACTGATCTAGCTTATGATGAAGGGAGCTTAGTCGTAGCAGCAGCAGGTAACGAGGGTAGTGGATTTGGTTTCTTTGATACAGTCGGTTACCCAGCCAACTATGACTCAGCTATGGCAGTCGCTGCGGTGGATCTGAATAATAACCGTGCTTCTTTCTCAAGTACAGGAAATGCCGTTGAAATTGCAGCACCAGGTGTTGATGTACTAAGTACCGTCCCTGGAGATGGGTATGATCGTTTTAATGGAACATCAATGGCAGCTCCTCACGTCGCAGGTGTTGCAGCTCAAGTTTGGCAAGCTAAACCAGAGCTATCTAACGAGGAATTACGTTCACTTCTTAATAACACGGCATTAGAATTAGGTCCTTCCTATGAGTATGGCCATGGCCTTGTGCAATCGTTAGATGCTATTCAAGAGTAATTTTGATTAACCCTCCCCCACCTACCTGTTATAAGGGTAGTTTTTTCTTCATAAATCGTACTAGATAGATATTTTGCCTGAATATGAAAAATTTTACAATCCATCTACTATTTGCACTATATTTTGCTCTACAAACCTTTTAGTCTGTCTATTTTATTCAATAAATTTAGCAAATCGTTACGTTTTAACTATATTAATTATTTTGGATTTTTTTAATTGAGTTACATATGACCTAAAAAGCAGGTCAATACTTGTCACTCTTTATTAAGTCTTAATTTAGGTTAACTGCCATAGCGACTAAGTAAGGAACTCCTTTTCATGCCACAAAAATAATCATTTAATTGTCGTAAGTTTTCAGTCTTTCAAGAAAAGTCATAGGTTAATAGTTGTGAGTATGTCAATTAAACCGACCACCACCCTTCGACATTTCATCCTTTTTATCTATTAACGTCAAGTATTTAATTGTGCTAATATTTAGATGATTTCGAGTTAGGAGGTGCAAGAAGTAGAGTTTTAAGGTTAATTTAACCTGTAAAGCCTTTCAATGAATTACTTTTCTCCTTATCGCTCCATATAACACCCAAAACATAACCGATCCACTATATTCCTTGCTTTACAGAGTAAACAACGCTTAAAGGAGGTTTTAAGGGAGGTTTATACCATTCAACAATATCTCAACCTGATTCATTTATGCTGAGGTTGTGCTTCACCTAACTAGCACGTTAATACCCACACATATTTATAAATCTTTTATTTAGGAGTGTTTAAATGAAAAAGTTTTTAATTGCGTTTTTGACTGTTGCCATTTTATTTGCACTACAGACTACGGTATCTGCTAATAGCGATGATCTAAAGGAAGATTACTTAATAATGTTTGATGGCCCAGCAGAAAAAGGGATCCTACAGTCTTTTGATATTGCGGAAGATGATATTCTTTTCAAGTCAGAGATCTTGCCTGTTTATCATGTTGAAATAACAGAACAACAAGCCAAACTAGTCGATAACCACCCGCAAATTAAGCATGTAGAGGAAAATGCTAAAGCTGAGGCTTACTACCAAGATGTACCTTATGGTATCGAATCTGTTCAAGCAAATGATGTTCACTCATTTGGGTATTATGGTCAAGGCGTTGACATTGCGATTTTGGATACTGGAATTGATGCTAGTCACGAGGACTTAAATGTTTCTGGTGGACACTCTGTCTTCAATAACTGGCCAGAAAGTGATCCATATTATGACGGAAGTGGGCACGGTACACATGTCGCTGGTACAGTTGCTGCTTTAGATAACAACCTTGGGGTTCTAGGTGTTGCACCACAAGCTAATCTTTATGCGGTTAAAGTATTGGATAGTAGTGGTGGCGGTTCATACTCTGGTATTGCTCAAGGGATTGAATGGTCTATTTTAAATAACATGGATGTCATCAATATGTCTTTAGGTGGACCAACTCATTCATCAATCTTACAGGCATATAGTGATTACGCGTATAACCAAGGTATTTTAGTTGTAGCTGCTGCGGGTAATAGCGGTAACGCTTGGGGTTCTGGCAATAACGTAGGATACCCTGCCCAATATGATTCAGTTATGGCAGTTGCAGCTGTAGATCAAAATGAAAATCGCGCTTCATTCTCAAGTACTGGACCTGCCGTCGAAATTTCAGCGCCTGGTGTTGACATTTTAAGCACATACCCTAACAACAACTACTCATCTTTAAACGGTACTTCAATGGCATCACCTCACGTTGCTGGTGTTGCTGCACTAGTATGGCACTACAACCCTCACTACTCAAACACTCAACTAAGAAACGCGCTCAATCAATCAGCTAAATATTTAGGTAACAGCAACCATTACGGTAATGGTTTAATTCAAGCATACGACGCGATGGTCCATTAAAATATATGAAGGATGCCGCATCAATGGCGGCATCCTTTTATTTGGCATTCTGCATTAACCTCTCATCTAACTTCTCATATTTGTAAAACCACGGGTTAGCATGTTCAATTTGACTCGCAAGTTGAAAGAGTAGATAATCCTCACCCACATTAGCTTTAAACTGCATCCCGATTGGTACATTGTCATCAGTCCAATAGCCAGGCACACTCATAGCAGGTTGCCCTGTTGCATTAGCGATTGGCGTAAAACTGCAATAGTTAACCATATTATTCGTTAAAGCTTCAATCGATTCTTGTTTTAACTCCCCTGTCTTAACGGGAACTCTATTTAGTACGGGTGTAAGAAGAAGGTCGTACTGTGCATACAGTGACAAAAAGTTCTTCGATTCAAGTTGTAACATGACACGCGCTTCTTCATAGTCAAAAGCAGTCATCTGTTTTCCTGCTTTATAAATCTCGTAAGATAAAGCTTCTAAGTTACCCATTGATGGTTCTTGTCCTGTCATTTTACCTAAATGATCTATTGCAACAGCGCCTGAACCTGCCCATATTTTAATGAAGTTTTCTGTATAAGAATTAAAATTCATTGGAACTGTTACTTCTTCAACTTCATGTCCTAAATCAGAAAGTAATCTAACCATCTGATCAAAGGCTTTTTCCGTTTCGTCATCGATGGTTACTTGTCCATTCCAATTAGGAGTTACACCGATTCTTAACGCTTTAGGCTCCTCTTGTGTTGAGGTTAAAAACGTCTTTCTCGTGTCGTAAGTCGGGTAAAGCTCTAAATCTGTCCCACCCTTAATAACATCTAATAAAGCTGCACTATCACGAACAGATCGTGTGACAGCATGATTAACAGATATTTGATTAATATATGGTGATATCGGTATTTGCCCTCGTGATGGTTTAAAGCCAAATAAGCCACAAGTTGATGCTGGCATTCTTATTGAACCTCCACCATCATTAGCATGGGCAAAAGGGACCATCCCTGCTGCAACCGCAGCTGCCGAACCACCACTCGACCCACCTGGTGAACGAGTTAAATCCCAAGGGTTGTTAGCAGCGCCATGCAATTCAGGTTCAGTAATAGGCAAAAAGCCAAACTCAGGTGTATTCGTTTTTCCAAGAAAGTTCAAGCCCGCTTCACGGTATCTTTGAACAAAGACGTCATCTTCTTTAGCAACAAAACCTTCTTGAAGCTTTGATCCATTCGTGAAAGGTTCATTAGCAATGGGATTAAGGTCTTTAATTAACAAAGGAAGACCGGCTAATGGATGATCGACCTTTTGCTTTTCATTAGATTGCGAGATAGCTTGGTCAAACATCGGGTGAACAACAGCATTGAGCATTGGATTTAACATCTTTATTCGTTCTATGTAATAGTTTGTCACTTCACCAACTGATACTTCACCTCGATTAATTAGATCTTTTTGTGCTAAAGCATCGAGTTTATTTAATTCGTTCAAATCACTCATATATACACCTCACCTCAAAAAATGCTACGTACTAGTGCTATGATTAACCTTGGAAGAATTAACAACACATCAATGGATGTGAAGAAAAATTCCGCAAACCTGGACCTTGTTTTCTTCTCTTTACTTTTAAATTTCATCTCCATCCAATGTCCCTCCTTAAATGAACTCCTCTATATAGTTAGATAACGAATGGAGCGTTAATTCCTTCCGTCCAGTTACTGTCTCGGCCATAACCATTGAATTTAAGATCGCTTCTTCAGTTGCATCAGTGACTGCTTGAAAAGCTTGGTCCAAATCATTCTCGTGAACAACTGTCATTTGGGTTATATGAGATGAATGTGGTACACGATTAGCTGTTGAGTAACCTATAGCGACGTCACCACTTCCATTCCCCATAAATGAGCCTGTCCTACTTAAGCCATTACCTGTTCGCTTAACTATTCTTTTTAATTGCTGAGAAGTAACAGGTAAATCCGTTGCTACAATCATCATGATTGACCCTTTATCAGTTTCATCAGCATCACTGTTAAGCCGATCTCTTAATTGCACCCCTACTTGATTACCATTTAATCGAAACTCTTCTAACTTCCCAAAATTCGATAAAACTAAGACCCCAATCGTGTAATCACCATGTTCATATGTAAGCTTACGAGAGGATGTACCAATTCCACCTTTCAATCCGAAACATATCATACCACGACCTGCACCGACACTACCTTCGATCACATCTTCTTGGGCAATTTGTAGCGCCTTCAACGCATCTTCCTCTGATAGTTGAAGGCTTCGAATGTTATTTAATACCATGTCGTTACACTCGCCAACAACTGGGTTCACTGTACCTGTTGAATTTCCAATCGTTTCATCTTGGTCTAACATATAACGCACAAGTGCTGTCGTACATGTCCCTACACTTAACGTGTTCGTTAGTAAAATTGGCGTCTCTAACGTACCTAATTCATTCAGTTGTACAAGGCCTGTCGTCTTTCCAAAACCGTTAAAAACATGGCTTGTTGCGATCAGTTTGTTTTGAAACAAGTTATCATTAGCTGGAATTATTGCTGTTACACCTGTTTGAACTTCACCAGAACTAATCGTTTCATGGCCAACTTTCACGCCTGCTACATCTGTAATTTCATTTCGTTTGCCAGTTGGAAGTGTTCCAATCGTAATGCCGTACTCTCGGATTCTTTTCATGATGATAACCAGCCTTTTTCTTTCAACTTTGAAATAGCCTCGATCCGGTTACTTACTTCAAGCTTATCAAAAATAATCGATATATAATTTCGAACAGTACCATGCGTTAAATATAAATCTTGGGCAATTTCTTTAGTGCTTTTACCTTCTGCTATTAACTTTACTACTTGTACTTCTCTGTCAGTGAGCGGATTCACTTGTTCATACGCTATTTCGATTAGCTCTGGAGCGTACACTTTTCGCCCGTTCATAATCGTTCTAATCGAACTTGCTAACTCCTCACTCGGACCATCTTTCAACAAGTACCCTGAAACACTTGCTTTACGCGCCCTTTCAAAGTAACCAGCTCTGGCGAAAGTCGTTAATATAATGACTTTGCAGTTTTCCTCAATTAATTCTTCTGCAGCATCAAGACCCGTTTTCACAGGCATTTCAATGTCCATAATACAAATATCTGGCTTAAGTTCTTTAACCATTTGCACTGCTTCTTCACCATTTTGCGCTTTTCCTACAACTTCCATATCAATTTCTAAATCTAACAACGACCCTAATGCACCAAGGAGCATTCCTTGGTCTTCAGCTAATACAATTCGGATCATCTAACCACCTCAGTATCATCCTGTTTAACTGCTTTCGGAATCAAAATTTTTAACAAAGTGCCTTGTTTTCCGTCAACTTCAAGCACTCCATTTACAAACTCTAAACGCTCACGCATCCCGCGAATACCACTATTAGATGACTCTAACACTTCATCAGGAATGCCCACCCCATTATCTTCAATTACTATTTCTAGCTGTTCTTCTTTTTCAGCAATATTAATTTCGCAATAAGTTGCCTGACTATGTTTCACTACATTAGTTACCGCTTCTTTCAAGCACATGCTTGCCACATCTTCTATTAATAATGGGGTATCTTTCAAACTTTGGTCACCTTCTATTTTGTACTCAATCTCTGCTGCATCTAACAATTGTTTAACGTGTTCGATTTCTTCCTCCAGCTTAATACCCCTCATATCACTCACCATGTCTCGCACTTCTTTTAAAGCCGTTCTAGCCGTTTGGTTAATATCTTGCATCTCCCCAATCGCTTTATCTTGATCCACCGTGACCAACTTTCCGGCTAGGTCACTTTTCAGACCTATTAGTGATAGCTTTTGTCCTAATGTGTCATGTAGATCACGGGCAATTCGTTGCCTTTCTTCAAAAACGATCAACTGAGAAATCTTTTGATTAGCATCTTCCAGTTCACCTTCCAACTTCTCACGTTTAATTCGGTTGTATGTATTAAAAGGAAGTAGTACAACTCCGATCACTGTAATAATGATAAACGGTAATTGGGTAAAGAACAGCTCAGTTTGAGTGAAGAAGCTTCCGTAAACAGCTGCTAATGTCGTTACTAAGTGAATGATATATAACGTTAAGAATCCCGCTTTCTGTTGAATGTTCCCGATGAAATACGCTAAAAACAACGAAACGTAAACATAACCGTAAAACAACGTCATTCCTACACTAATAACGATTTTAATTGAAACCCATACATATACTGGCCAACCATCAGATAAAAATGATAGTCGATATGCCAAAAAGAAAGTTAAAACTGATACGATTCCTAAAATGATTTCTACTAATGAATTTGATCTAAAAATAAAGAAAAACGGTAAAAAACTAAAAATTACCCATACGTATATGTTTAAACTTAAATTGCGCGGTATAATATTGAACCAATTTTGCATCTACTAGGTCACCTGCTTCATTCTTCTTTATTTCATCATACCATTTTGTACCATTGATTTCTGCCTATAATACTGGCTGAATTATATTATGTAAAAATAACCACCCCAATAAAGCTCAGGGTGGTTATTCATTAGTAATTTACTGTTTGATTTTGGCGCATTATTTGCTTAATCTCCTTAAAACTTACGAACGTTTTCTTACGTTCATCATATAGTCTAAACTTAATTGACTTCAAGCTTGAACGTAACGTAATCGTTGTTGCCTGTTGTAACGGAGGTGTTTGTTCATGCACTGTTTCTAAGTGATAATTAGGTACTTTTGGGCTTAAATGGTGAACGTGATGATATCCAATATTGCCAGTTAACCATTGTAATACGCGTGGTAACTTATAATAAGAACTTCCATCAATGGCTGCTTTTACGTAATCCCATTCTGATTCATCCTCAAAATAAGAATCCTCGAACTGATGTTGAACGTAGAACAACCAAATACCTGCCATGCCAGCAACAAACATAATCGTAAATTGAATAACGAAGAAAGCATAAAATCCAATTAACCATATTAACAATAATGAAACACCTAGGATCGACACATTTGTTAAATATGTGTTTCGTCTTTCTGCTTTTTTGGCATCTTTACGATTCATACGATTCGTAATCAACAACATATAAATTGGACCTAACCCGAACATGACAATTGGGTTTCGATATAAACGGTATTGCAATCTCTGTAAAGCTGATGAATTTAAATACTCATCCACTGTCATAATCCATACATCACCAGTGCCACGTTTGTTTAGATTACTACTCGTAGCGTGGTGAATCGCATGTTCTCTCTTCCACTTTGAATATGGAAACATCGTCAATATACCGGTCACTGTTCCAACAAAGTTGTTTAATTTACGGTTTTTGAAGAAAGATCCATGACAGCAATCATGAAATATAATAAAAACACGTACTAAAAATCCAGCTGCAATAATAGCAATCGGAATCGTGATCCAAACTGAAATTGATAAACTTAAGTATGCTAATACCCACAATGCAAAGAAAGGTGGTAATGTGTTAATCATCTGCTTTGAACTTGCTTTGTCGTCTGCATCCTCAAAAGGACGAATTTTCTTTCTTAGCTCTGATAATTTTGCATTTGCCATAACTTCACCTCGTCGCTAATCTTTATTCTTATAATACGCTTTACCTCCTTTCATTAAACAGTCATGAACGTCAGGACTTTAATATGACATTTGTCACATAGCTTGTTTCACTAATTAGCCATACATTTTTCTTAAAAGCGTCAAAATCGTGTTGATTTTTTTGACAAATTGCGTGTTAAAGTTGAATTATATGGTTAGAATGGCTGATGGAAGGAGTAGATTTTATATGAATAAATGGCTTTTAGCTTTAGTTACTGTCATGTTAGTGACAGTCGCTGCATGTGGAGGTCAAGATGAGGAAACAACAGAAGAACAAGAAGTTGACTCTTTAGCTCCACTTGAAGTAGAAGTATTAATGGACGAACAAATCGATACAGGTGAAAACATGCTATCAACTCGTGTAACTCAAGACGGACAACCTGTTGAGGATGCTAGTGAAGTTATGTTTGAAGTGTGGCAAGAGGGTCAAAAAGAGTCGAGTGACATGATTGAAGGAAATCATGTTGAAGATGGTCTCTATGAGGTAAGCTATACATTTGAGGAAGAAGGCGTATTTTACTTAGTGCCTCACGTTACAGCTCGTGATCAACACCATATGCCACAACATGACCTTGTTGTTGGAGATGCCGAGGTAGAAACAGCGACATCTGATGGTCACCCACACGAACACGATCACCACAGTCATACAGAAGACGCTGATGAACGTTTATCTGTCGACTTTCAGATGGTTAATGATCAACTGACAACTGAAGTATTATTCGAAGGACAAGAACTAGAAAATGCTGATGTCACTTTTGAAGTATGGCATATTGATCACGAAGACCAAAGAGCTTGGATTTCTGCAAACGAATCTGCACCTGGTGTTTATCAAGCAGACTTTGATGAAGATACAACAGGAGAACACCATGTCATCATCCATATTGAAAATGATGATTTGCATGAACATATCGGCGAAGTATTTGAATACTAAAAGTCAAAAAGACGACCGTTAAATTTTAACGGCCGTCTTTTTTTATTGCATTCCTTGATTGTTCTGTTGGTTCATTTGGGTATTTTGCTGTTGTGCCATTTGAGTGTTTTGTTGTTGAGCCATTTGAGCATTTTGCTGTTGTGCTGCTTGTGCATTACTTTGTTGAGCAGATTGCCTTAACGCTTGCGGGATTGATATGTTTGATAGTGCATCTCCCGCTTCATTACGATATATGTTTTGTTGTGCTAAGTCACCAATTGATAACATACCTACTGTTTGACCATTTTCAGTTACTGGTAAACGTCTTATTTGTTTTTCTGCCATTAGTTGTGCAGCTTCATGAACATCCATACTTGCATCGGCTGACACAATTTCACTACTCATACATTGGCCAATTGGACAATTCCCTTGCTGATTTTTAGCTGTAGCACGTAGAGTAATGTCACGGTCAGTAATAATCCCGCGAAGTTGACCATTTTCAATAACTGGAATAGCCCCAATATCATTCTGTTCCATTAAAGCAGCAGCTTCTTGTACAGTTTGATCTGATGTAACAGATACAATGTTTGAACTCATTAAATTTTTAATAGCATTTTCCATTACTTATATCACTCCTTTTACTCTTTATCGTGCACTCAGTATTAAAAAATATTCATAAACCTATACGTCATTTTGACCTTCTTCATTAAAAATGAAGAACTCATAATTTAGTATGAACAATAAAGAGCAGAGCATTTTAATGGAGCAGAGCTAAAAGATAACCCCCAAACGAAGTCAAAAGGTGATTTCGTTCGGGGGTTATGTGTTTACAATTTGTTCTGTCTCAGCCTCAATTACAAACCTTTACTAACCGTTAATATCACGCCTGCTATAGCTGATCATCGCAAAAACAACTAAAATAATTGCCAAAGATGTTAGCGTCATTACTGAAGGCCAATTCATTTCGTCAATAGGTAGGCTAGGTACATGTTCATACACTGACAAAAACTCCATCCATTTAGGAAATTCTAGTAACCCACCTAAATAAACAACAATAAATGAATAACCTAAATATAGCCAAGTGAGGCCTTTCCATTTACCAATCCCAACTAACAATGCAGCTAAACCGATTATTAACCAAGTGGCAGGCAAGTAAACGATAATGGAGTTGAAAACTGTACTAAATGCAAGGTCATCTTCCAGCATCATTACACCTGTCGCCCCCATACCAACAGCAGCTGACACCATCACGACAGTACTCATAATCAAGGCTACGACTAAATACGTTGAAAGTAGCTTTGTCTTCGAGATCGCACTTGCCAACACTTGCTCAGTGCGGTTAACCTTTTCCTCTTTCGCTAAACGATAAACCGCTAAAACCATAGGGATTGTTGCAAAAATCGAAATAATGACCGCTAACATCGCAATGAACTGTTCAATTAAAGCTAGACCTTCTGCAGTTTCACCACCTAACATTTGCTGCATCACTTCCAACTCAGAAACATACGTTTCCGTTTCCCCTAACACAGAGCCATAAGTTGCACCAAAAATAAACAACCCAATGCCCCAAGCAATAAGTGAAGTTCTTTGCATTCTCAAAGTAAAACCTAATGGTGTGCGCAAAAATTTAGATGCATGATCCTTTCCTGATTTAGAAGGAAGTAATCCTGCTCCAAGGTCACGTTTGGCATTTAAATACAAAGCTACGAACGATATAAGCAAAGTTAAGCCTAACGTCATTAAAACAGGCCACCAACGATTTTCCACAAAAACTTGTGCTTCAATCACCCAACCAAGTGGAGATGCCCATGATAACGCTTCATTAGATACATCACCAATTGCTCTAATTAAATAAACCACAATAAGAACGGTAAAAGATAAACCAATTGTGCCTCGCGATGTTTCAGACAGTTGTGCACATAAAGCAGTGATCGCTGCAAACAAAACTCCCGTCACACCAAGAACCGTTCCATAGAGAAGAGCACCTTGTGGATCAATACTTTCGATCCGTAAAACTATAAGTGATATCGCTATTAAAAACGTTAATAAAACAAATGTTAAGGTTTTATTAATAAGGACAGCCGTCAAATTAGACATACGACCAACAGGGAGTGATCGAATTAACTCAAGCCTTCCTTCCTCTTCATCTTCGCGTGTATGCCTTGTTACAAGCAATATACTCATTATTGCTACTACAACTGCCGTTAACAACAACATTTGGTGAGACAAAATTGCACCAACGTGATAATCATCAACGCCATAAGCAGGACCAAGTAAGGCTGTGATTGCTGGATTAACAACAGACGCAGCTAGCTGATCGCGATCATCAGCAGATGGATAAAGTCCTTCAAACAACAATGTTGTTCCAACTGTAACGATCATAAAAGCTAAAATCCAAACGGGTAACCTCACACGGTCTAGCCTAAGTTGCATTAAGGCTATCGGTTTTATCTTTTGAAACATACGCGTCATGAAGTCGCACCTCCTGTCTCATAATGACGCATAAATAAATCTTCTAACGTCGGCGGTGCACTTTCTAATTTAACGACTTCATACTCACTAATCCATTTAATGACATCATCTAACTTTTCTGAGTCTACTTGAAAACTATAGCCTTGCTTTTCTTGTTGCCAATCATAAACACCGGGCGTATCCGCTAAATTAAGTGGTTGTTTCGTTTCAACATAAAGATGTGTCCGTGTTAAATGTCTCATTTCCTCTAACGAACCTGTTTCTATTACAGTACCATCACGAATGATACCGACATGATTACACAATTTCTCAACCTCTGATAAAATGTGACTCGATAATAAAACACTTTTCCCGTCCTTTTTTGCTTCCATTACATACTCTTGGAAAACCCGCTCCATTAAAGGGTCTAATCCCGAAGTTGGTTCATCTAAAATATATAAATCCGCATCAGCTGCAAATGCTACAACTAGAGCTACTTTTTGTCGATTACCTTTTGAGTAAGTGCCACATTTTTTCGTCGGATCTAATTGAAAACGATCAATGAGCTCTTGCTTACGAACTTTATCCACTTCATGACCTCTTAAACTAATGAAGTAATCAATAACTTGCCCTCCTGTTAAATTTGGCCATAAATTAACATCACCTGGCACATAAGCAATACGTTTATGAATTTCAACTGCATCTGACCAAACATCTTGACCGAAAATTTTCGCTTTACCAGAAGAAGCCTTTAAAATGCCAAGTAAAATACGAATAGTTGTAGATTTACCAGCACCATTTGGCCCAATAAAACCAAATACTTCACCTTCTTGAACTGTTAAGTTAACATCACTTAACGCCTTTACTTCCCCAAAACTCTTCGTTAAACTTTTCACTTCCAATACCGCCATGCAATCCCCTCCATTATTTATAAAAAGCGGTTTTTAATGTATCTAAATACTGAGTAAACTCTAAAGTGAGCTTCTCCATATCAACATTTTCCAATTCTTCCCCTTTATACTTCTGGCTCATATATTCTCGATATCCATCCATTGACCATTTAATAAGGTCCATCGCTTTTTGTACATCGACATCTTCTCTAAACAAACTGTAATCAATATTTTTATAAATACTATCAAAGGCTATTTGTTGTAGTTGTTTGATCTTGTTCCTAGTATCACTAGATAACAATTCATCCTCAGTTAGCATAATCACGCCTAAAAAGTTAAACACATAAGGGTTCTCATCGAAAAACGTTAATTTACTCATTGAAGCTTGCCTAAATCGTTCGATAAAGTCTGGCTCGCTTAAATCTATTTGCTGTACATAACCTTTTTGAACTAAGTCAAAACAGTAATTGATTAAATAATCATAAAGTTCCTGTTTATTATTAAAGTAATAAAAAAGCATCCCTTTTCCTATACCAGCATTTTTAACAATTTGGTTAGTTGAAGCTTGTTCATAACCCTTTTCCGCAAACTCTTGTAAGGCAGCGTTAATAATGCGTTGTTGTTTTTCTTTCTCCAAATTATGAAACGATTTTGGCACGTATAGTCCTCCTCTTTCACTTTAGACCATATTGGTCGATTTAAATATAACAAATTAGACCGACCTGGTCAATATTATTCTGAAAATTATTATTTTAGAATTTTAAGATATTGTTGCACCATAGACTAGTAGTATGTGATATGATAATTACTGTAATTATTTAGGAGAGGGGAATATACATGTATAAGAAACTTATACTAGCGGCCGTGTTAGCTGCAGTTACAATACTTGCAGCCTGTGGAGACGACCGTAGTGACAAAGAGGTTGTCACTGACGCGTTTAATTCGATGCTTGAGGCCGAAAGTTACGAATCAACGTCAGAAATGGATTTTGAATTTGAGTTTAATGGTGAAATGAATGATCCAATGTTCGATCAAGTTTCAGCAATGCTCAATGACTTTGATTTTAAAGTAGATCAAGTTTATGATGCGAACCAACAATTACAAGAAGCGATTATTTACTTCAGCGGTAGTATACCACCGTTCACTCTTGATGTAGAAGTACCTTTTTTACAAAACCTAGAGACACAAACGATGTATATCCAAACAGATAGCATTGTTGAAAACTTAGGTATGTTCTTCCCACTTCCTGAGGAAGCAGCAGGGAAGTTACTTGAGATTAACCTAGATGACTTTGAAGGTGAAGCACCAGAGTTTGACCAACATGAAATGGAACAAAAAATGCAACAACTTTTAGCTGACTTCTTTGAACAGAAGGACGAAAGTGATTTCTCTAGTGATGGAGATGAATACACTGTTTCTTTTAACGAAGATGACTTTTTATATCTAGTAGAAGGATTTATGAATGAGTTTGATGATCTATTTACTGATGAAGAGCTTGCAATGGTAGAACAAGATTTAGATGAAGCAGTTGCTGAGCTTTCTGAAGTAATGAATATTGAGCAGCTAGACTTTTCTGTTGTTGTTGATGGAGATCAACTTGAGCAGGATTCATTCGTAATGGATCTGTTATTAGAAGACCCTGACAGTGATGAGTCCGTTGAAATTTATTTAGCTGGAAATACGACTTACAGTAACTTCAATGAAGAGGTTGAATTTACAATCGATCCTGAAAATGAAGAGATTCTAGACTTTGAAGAGTTAGAACAAATGATGATGGATGCGATGATGCAAGGATTTTAAAATTAATTTAAAAGCTGCCGAGTGGTCACTCGACAGCTTTTTTTAATCAATTAACCGACTAGACTTCGATTTCTCAGATGTTTCGGCAATTCGCACGGCTAACTTTTCTTTTAAAAGTAATCCAAATACAACAGTTCCAACCCCAAATGCTACAAGCATGCTCGTGTTAAACCAAGCAATAGACGGTATAATTCCTCCTACCGCTTCTCTTAACAAATCAACAGCATACGTGAATGGTAAGTAAGGGTGAATCGCTTGGAAAAAGTTTGGTGCGACTTCAATCGGGAACATTCCTCCCCCACCAGCTAGCTGTAAGACGAGAAAGACAATGGCTAGAGCTTTACCAATATTCCCAAACACTGAAGTAAGCGTGTAAACCATCAACATGAACACAACAGCAATTAACACTGTAAAAATCGTAAACCACCACGGCGACTGCGTATGAACTCCTAGCATCATAATGTTACCTACACTAATGACAATACCCTGTAATACAGCCACAATGAGGAATAAAATCATTCTCCCTAAATACATATGGTGCACTTTGTAATGCGGTTGACGATCTTTTCGATGGACTTCAGTACTAAGTAGATTACATAGCAATAATGCACCAATCCATAAACTTAAAGCTGTATAAAAAGGTGCATTCGCAGAACCATAGTTAGGAACTGAGAACAGTTGGTTTTCATTTAAAACAACAGGTTCTCTAAAGAAATCACTTTCTTCCTCTACATCATTTCTTAAAAGAACAATTAATTCATTTAGAGCTCCCTCTTCTTCTATCTCTTGCATTCGTTCAGTGACTTCACTAAGTTGAGTATTCAGGTCTTCTAGGTCTTCATCTGCGAATTGTGCTAACTGTTGTACAGTTTCTTCCACTTGAAGAAAGTGTTCATCGATTAAATCAAGTAATGACAAATACTGCGCTTCAACCTCTGGCAAATCACTACGAATGAAAAGTGCGACTTCCTCTATCCTCTCTTGCAAATCACCAAATTGATGTTCCATAAAATATTCAACATCCAAAAGAGTATTTTCAACCATAGGGAGGATCTCTTCGATTTGGTCGATTAAATTAACTAAATCATCACTAACATTTGTCTCATTTAAAAATGCTTCTAACTCTTGTTCATCTATTTGAAAGAGTTGATCCATCTCATCTATATGACCTTCTAGCTCTGGAAGTACTTCTAATATGTTAGATAACTGTTCATTTGTCTCATAAACTTGTTGATAGACTTGCTCAAACACTGAATGAATTTGGTCTTCGCCTTCGGTTGTCATGAAATATTGAAAATCAACTAAGTCATTATTTAGCATTCCTATGGTTTGATTTATGTCATCAATCCAATCTTCAGCAACTTCCTCATTTTGTTCAAGTCCTTCAATAATTTGATCAATTCGTTGTTGGGTAGATTGAAAATGCTGTTGAATCGTTTGTAATTGCTCAATCGTTTCTGAAATATCGGGGTCTACCGACTCCCATTGTTCTAATTGGGATATAACATCTCCTAACAATAAATCATAAGATTGCAGCTGGTCATTTAAGTCATGTAACCTTGCTTCTACTTCATCTATATCTGATTGATTTAAAGCTTGCTCTATCTCCTCTAATAAAAGAATGGTATCGTCTGTCATTTCGTTAAGGTGATTAATATATTGATCAAGGTCTTCATTCAAGTTAGCTAATAGACCAACTAACGTACTTGTATGCTCTTCCATCGTTTGAATTTGGTCTAGTACGCCAGGTAAATTATCATTAACTATACTTATACCTTCTTGTAACTGTAAGGCTACTAATATTACCTCATTAATTTCATCTTCAATCACTTCCATATGCTTTGAAAAAGCTCGGAATTCTTCTAAAGACTGATTAATCTGAGGCAAATAAGATTGAATTTCAATGATTCTTTCACCTAATGCCTCAACTTCAGATAAATTTTCTTCTAGCTGAAGAAAATACTCTACCCCTTCTCTAATTTGTGGTCGGAGCTCATCTAACGATTGAAACTGCTCTACTTGAGTCTCAACATCATCCCACCGTTCATCAATCGATATAACTATGTCCCCGATATCCATCAATAAAGGCGTACTTTCTTCTAATGTGTAGACCTGTTGTTTAAGTGCCCTAATAGTAGGTAATTCCTCTTCTAATGCAATTCCAAGACGATCGAACTCAGTAAAAAGAGCTTTACTCGATTCTTGTATGAATTGAGATGATACCTCATTAACAATAGTGGTCGTGCCTGTCTCTGTCATTTTCGGTGCAATCGCATTCAGCTTATCATTAACCTCATAATGAATCTCCGCAGGATTTGGTGAGCCATCAATTACACTTACAAGGCCTTCAGAGAAATCTTCAGGAATATATATGGCTGCATAATAATCACCATAATACACCCCTTCTTCAGCTCCCTCTCTTGAAACAAATGTCCAACCAAGCCCACCTTCTTCTTGAAGATTAGCTTCTACTTCATCTCCTACATGTACAAAATCACCTTCTACTTCAGTGCCTTCATCTTCATTAACGACAGCGACTTTCACATCGTCTGTATTGTCATAAGGATCCCAAGATGCTGCTAAATTAAACCATGCATAAAGTGAAGGAAGAATTGCTAAACCGATTAATAATATTCCAACGAGAGGAACTCGCTTTATATTGGCTATATCTTGCTTGAATATATCCCAGACTGTTTTCATATCCACTCACCTTTAAACCTATTTTAAAATAATTTATCCTCCACCCATTATACATGTAAAACGATGACTTAACTGTTATACTTTTTTACAACTTCTTGACCATGACAAGGCCAACAACTGATACAGCAATTAAACCGGAATGGTGAATCCACGGAGTCATAACTAGACCGGCCATCATAACAAAAGCAGATATCGACATTATAATTCCTATTCTCGTATAACGTTTGAATAGGACATATCCAAAACTAATTAACCCCAAAGGAAAAAGTAATGACATAACACCTACAAATGTTAGCTCGACATGAACTGAAAGAACATTTGATGTCGTTTCCCCAACTAAGTTTAACAAGGAGATAAACTGACTGATCATTAAGAAAGGAACACCGATTATAGTAATGATCAAAGCACCTTGCATTAACTGGTCCTCAGAGTATTTTTTCAGCCAATAGACTAAACCAACTTGAATTAAACTTAAGCTAATTATAAGCAAATACACTAACACGAAGGAGCCTTCTCCAGTTCTCCCTTCTAAACCAAAACTAAAAATTGCAGGTTGCATAAACAACAATAAACCGATTATGTAACACCACTTCAGCAGCAAATTCATTATAAAAACTCCTCTAATCCTTTTTATATAGTATACCAAACTTAA
The DNA here is from genome assembly GCF_000269905.1 of Alkalibacillus haloalkaliphilus C5. GTDB lineage: Bacteria > Bacillota > Bacilli > Bacillales > Alkalibacillaceae > Alkalibacillus > Alkalibacillus haloalkaliphilus_A. Next base: position 16,489 of record NZ_AKIF01000009.1, on the reverse strand, counting down.
ATGAGCTATTAACACCGCATAACTTTCAGTGACTGATTAATAATATGATTAGTCACTTTTAGACTGATTGGAGGGTGAACTGTGGGTAAACCTGGTAACCAAGTCCCTGTATCTAAAAACTTCAAAAAGAATGTCGAATATTTAACTAAAGAATTAAGGGTAGAAGAAAACTTCGACGTCATTCACCACAAACTCGTTCATGGCGGTAGGAGAATGGCGATGTTTTTTATCGATGGTTTTGCTAACGACTTATCGATGATCGAGACATTAAAAAGCTTAAATGATCTAGAAATCGAAGACTTAAAGAAAAACCCAATTGATACTCTTACCCAGTCGATTATTCCACACCAAGAAGTAGAAACAACCGAGGACTTAGAAGAAGTGATTGGTCAAGTGTTAGCAGGCCAGACAGCTCTCATTATTGAGAACTGTAATACCGCTGTGATGGTTGATACGCGTGAATACCCGATTCGTTCACCTGAAGAGCCAGACTTAGAAAGAGTCGTGCGCGGACCAAGAGATGGTTTTGTAGAGACGATTGTCTTTAATGCTGCTTTAATGCGCAGACATGTCCGAGATCGCTCTTTAGTTATGGAGTACTTACAAATTGGTAAACGATCAAAGAAAGACATTGCACTTGCTTATATTGACAGCATTGCAGACAAAGAATTAGTGGATCGAATCAAAAAAGAATTAGAATATATTGATGTAGATGGTTTACCGATGGGTGAGAAAACACTAGAAGAATATATTTTCGGTAAACGACTAAGCCCTTACCCACTCGTTCGCTACACTGAACGAGGAGATACATCAAGTATTCATCTCATGGAAGGGCATGTTCTAATTTTAGTAGATGGTTCACCTAGTGTCATGATTTGCCCTACGACCTTTTGGCACCATTTGCAACATGCAGAAGAATACCGACAAGCTCCCGCTGTTGGCATGTTCTTACGTTGGATTCGCTTCATTTCAGTATTAATTGCTTTATTTATTTTACCGATGTGGTACTTACTTGCAACAAATCCTCACTTAGGCGGTGAACATTTAGCCTTTTTAGGGCCGGATGACCCGGGTACTATTCCATTGTACGTGCAGTTTTTACTCGCAGAAATTGGGGTCGATATATTAAGGATGGCTGCCATTCACACCCCTAACGCATTGGCTACTGCATTAGGTCTTGTAGCTGCCATATTAATTGGGGAAATAGCTGTAGAGGTAGGGTTATTTACAAATGAAGTCATTTTATACATTGCCGCAGCCGTTATCGGAAACTACGCAACACCAAGTTACGAATTAAGTTTAGCGAACAGAATCTTCCGCTTAGTATTTTTAACTTTCGCAGCTGCGTTTGGCGTTGTCGGATTTATTATTGCTGTTACAATCTGGCTACTTGCATTAATTAAAACGAAAACACTGAATGTTCCGTACATGTGGCCATTACTACCGTTTAATCCAAGAGCATTCTTCCTAACATTAGTGCGATCACCATTACCATTTAACGATAAACGACCTAGCATTCTAAATACTAAAGATAATACAAGACAACCACCGAAAAGAAGAATATTATAAACGAAAAACTGCTCACTATGTTATGAGCAGTTTTTTATTGGCTTTCACGAAGCGCATTTATTACATTTTCACTTGCTAGCTCTCCTGATAAAACCGCCCCTTCCATCGTTGATAAATAAGGCTGCTTTGTATAGTCTCCAGATAGCGTTAAACCAGGAACAACAGTATTTTGACTTGGTCTTAATAAATCGTGTCCAGGTGCAACTGAGTAAAATTTGTCACTATGCCTAACAACCCGATAATCGATCACTTTATTTCTCATACTAATCCCAATTTCATCAGCTTCTTTATAAATTAATTCAATTAACTCTTTATCTGTAAGCACCTCTAGTTCTTCAGTTGATACGAGCATCACTGACAAACGGCCTTTTGATTGTCTAAATGTTGACCTCGACTGTTCAGAGAAGCTTCCTAAAACTGTTCCTGGAGCAAAAGTAGTTCGATCATGCTCTAACACAGGCTCTGTTAATTCTATTTGAACTGAAATGGCAGGCAAAGTCGGTAACTTTAATAACGAATAAAAGTTTATTTGGTCTAGGGGTGACTGACTAATGATATTTTGAGCAGCTCCTATATCTGTCGATAATACGACTTGCTCTGCATAGAACTTATCATGCCCAAGATCAACTCCTACCACTTCCTCTCCTTCAACTAACAACCTTTCAACACCTTGGTTTAAAGTTACCTCACCACCTAGGTTTTCAAAATAATCCACTAGCGGTTTAATCATCACTTCGCTCATTCCACCTAAGTAGCTACCAATTCGCATTTTGTAAAACCTTTGCGGAGCCGGTGCTAGTATCCCAAAAAAGACATAGGCTGAAAAGTTCTCTGATGGTGTGAAAAATACACCTCGACACATCGCTTCGATAAATAAGTGGATCGCATCTTCATGGACGCCATGTTCACGTGCGAAGTCTAATATGCTAGTCTGATCTAATTTCTTCGGATCAACCTTAAATTCGTGAAGACCATTTTTGAAAAATGGCATAAGCGATAGTTTCGCTTTAGGTGAGATTGATTTGTTATTACCTAGCATGGCCCTTAGTATTTTAATCGGTCCATGAAAAGGCGCGACTCCAAAAGTCGTAACGTGCTTATGCTTTGGTGATAAAACATCCAACTTCTCTTCCCAGACGACGATATCATTTAAGTTAATGCCTGCTTGGTGGAGCAACTTTGGAAAATGTTTGTAATAACCAATAACTCTGTGAAAACCCGCATCTACTGCCATACCGTTAAAATCCCACGAAGAAGTACGACCTCCCATGTGCGATGCTTTCTCCAATATTAATACGTTATACCGGGCTTTGGCGAGTTCAATCCCACACGTTATACCAGCTAATCCGCCACCAACAATAATGACATCATACCGTTCCATTAATTTAGCCACCTTCACTCGTGTTGTTATTAGATTGTCCATTGTTATGAGTTAAATGCCTATTTTTACTTATTTACGAGACATTAGCCAAGGCAAATGCATAACTATACACAGATACCTAAAAGAAAAAAATAAGGAAGTGAAACTCTTGTTTTATCACATTAAGGAACTTCAATTTGAAGCCAAGCCAGAAAGACCAGATCCACTATTCGCACGAAAACTACAAGAAATATTAGGCGGACAATATGGTGAGATCTCTGTTGCCATGCAGTACCTATTCCAAGGTTTTAATTTACGTATGGAAGGCAAGTACAAAGATTTGCTTTACGACGTTGGAACAGAAGAACTAGCGCACGTTGAGATGTTAGCAACGATGATTGCACGCTTACTAGATGATGCACCAGTGGGAACTTTGGAAGAAGCGTCGCAAGACCCTGCAATGGCAGCCATTATTGGCGGGATGAACCCGCAACACGCGATCGTTTCAGGACTTGGTGCGATGCCTCAAGACAGTAATGGTAACAGTTGGACTGCTGATTACATCGGTGCTAGTGGTAACTTACTTGCTGATTTTAGAGCCAATTTAACAGCCGAATCACAAGGGCGTTTACAAGCAGCAAGATTGTATGAAATGACTGATGACCCTGGTGTTAAAGAAATGTTATCTTTCTTAATTGCACGTGATCGTATGCACCAAAATATGTGGTTAGCTGCTATTTGTGAGCTTGAAGAAAAAGAAGGCATTGTTGTACCATCAACTTTCCCATCAGACCAAGAATTAAAAGAAGTCGCTTATGATTTTTATAACTTTTCACGTGGAGATGCGAGCGCAGAGGGGCGTTGGGCTCATGGACCGAGTATGGATAGCTGCTCTTACTTCCATTACGTTCAACATCCACCAGCTTATGGCCCAATCCCAGTACTTGAACCGGCACCTCCATACACATTTGATACGAACTTTAATATTCCACCTCAATTATGTTAAATCCCTTTTTAGGGATTTTTCTTTTTATAAGCATCTGGTTTGCTTCATAATTTTCATAAATGTTATAAATACTACCACAGAAGGAGGTAGTAGACATGACAAAAAGAGTTTTAATGGTGTTAACTAATCATACGAAAATTACAGATGATCACAAAACAGGTCTATGGTTAGAAGAGTTCGCATTACCATATGTGAAGTTTAAAGAACAAGGCTATGACGTAAAAGTAACGAGTATTGAAGGTGGCGAAGTACCACTGGACCCGAATAGTATTGAAGACAATCCAGAGTGGAAAGCTGCTGAATCTGAACTAAAAGATACAGAAAAGTTAACAAAAGGTGATGCTGGTGAATTCGATGCAATATTTTTACCAGGCGGACACGGTACGATGTTCGACTTCCCAGATCACGAAACACTTCAATATGTTTTACAACAATTTGCTGAAAAAGAAAAAGTGATCGGCTCTGTCTGTCACGGACCAGCCGGACTTGTTAACGTCACTTATGAAGACGGTACTCCAATTGTTAAAGATAGAAAAGTAACGGCATTTACTGACGAAGAAGAAAAAGAAATGCAATTAGATCAGCATATGCCATTTATGTTAGAGGAAAAACTTCGAGAACAAGGGGCAAACTTTGAACGTGGTGAAAAGTGGGCAGACTTCTCCGTACGTGACCACAACATTGTGACAGGACAAAACCCTCAATCAAGTGGCAGCACAGCAGATCGCGTCATCCGTGCTATTGAAGCTTCTGCCGTTTAACAGACCACCTCGGGCATATTAGCTCGAGGTTTTTACATATTCAGCTTCTTTATGTTTTAAGATGTGTATAGTATGATAATAATAGTTTTAAAGAGGCGTTAAAGATGAAGGAGAAATAATATGAACTGGCGATTTTGGGAATACATAAACGATTACGACTTATGGATTAATCTAGGTATTGCTTTAGGAATTCTAATAGTCTTTCTTTTGCTAAGAAAACTATTTGCTAAGTATGTTTTTTATTTCATCTTAAAACTGACAAATAAGTCAGGGTCAGATCTACTTAATTTCGTTGTGAAGTCGTATGAACGACCTGTGAGGTTACTCTTTGTCATTATAGGTATTTATATCGCTGTTGATTATGTACCATTCATTAACCAACAAGGTGACCTATTTGAAAGCTTAATTAGGTCTTCGGTTATTTTAATCATCACTTGGGGACTGTTTAACTTAGCATCCAGTTCATCTTTATTACTAATGAAAGTCAGTGATAAAGTAAATTTAGAAATTGATCAAATACTAATTCCGTTTATATCAAAAGCTGTCCGCTTTATCGTCGTTGCCATCAGCTTAAGTATTATTGCACAAGAATTCGGCTATGACGTCAGTGGTTTTGTTGCTGGTTTAGGTCTTGGTGGTCTTGCATTTGCTTTAGCGGCACAAGAAGTGATTAGAAACTTATTTGGCGGGGTCGTCATCATTACTGAAAAACCATTCACAATGGGGGATTGGGTTGAAACCCCTAGCGTTGAAGGTGTCGTTGAAGATATTACCTTTAGAAGTACACGTATTAGAACATTTTCGGAATCACTTGTCACGATCCCGAACTCGACCCTTTCAAATGAACCCATTACGAACTGGAGTGAAATGGGCAAACGTCGTATATTCTTCAATTTACGTGTTGAATATAGTACACCGAAAGATAAGCTTGAGTCAGTTGTTAAACGCATCCGTGAATTGTTAGAAAACCACGAGGACATTCATCCAGAAACAATTTTTGTACGCTTTGACAACTATAACGACAGTAGCTTGGATATTATGCTCTACTTCTTCACGAAGACAACGGCATGGGAAGAATACTTAGAAATTAAAGAAGATATTAACTTCAAGATTATGGACATTTTAGAAGAAGAAGATGTGTCAATCGCCCTCCCTTCTCGTTCACTTTACCTTGATGCAGATGACGAAGCGGTGAAGCGCTTTTCAAGCTCTTTTAAAGATGAACAATAACGTTAACACCTCTTTTATGTACAAACATAAAAGAGGTGTTTTGTTGTTTTTATACTAAATTTCCTCTTTTTGCACACAATAAATGTGAATTTGAAAGGAGGAATTGTTATATGAAAAATAAAGACAGCAAAGATGAAAATCAAAAATCAAAACTAACAAATCAGCAAGGACACCCTGTCACAGATAACCAAAACACAAGAACAGTCGGAAAACGCGGCCCAACCGTTCTTGAAAACTACGATTTTCTTGAGAAAATTAGCCACTTCGACCGAGAAAAAATCCCTGAGCGGATCGTTCACGCCCGCGGAGCTGGTGCACACGGTTACTTTGAATCATACGGTGAAGTAAACGGTGAACCTATTTCGAAGTACACGCGGGCAAAAGTATTTGAAAAAGGAAAACGCACACCTGTTTTTGCGAGGTTCTCGACAGTTAACCATGGAAAACATTCACCCGAAACGTTACGAGATCCACGCGGTTTTGCCATCAAATTTTACACAGAAGATGGTAACTGGGACTTAGTCGGTAATAACTTAAAAATCTTCTTTATTCGTGATCCGATTAAATTCCCTGATTTCGTACACGCGTTTCAACCAGATCCTGTCAAAAACATTCAAGACCCTGAAAGAATCTTTGACTTTATTAGTCAATCACCAGAAGCGACACATATGATTACATTTTTATTCTCACCATGGGGTATTCCAGCTAACTATAGACAAATGCAAGGTTCAGGTGTTCATGCCTACAGGTGGGTGAACAAAGATGGAAAAGCCGTCTTAGTTAAATACCATTGGGAGCCTGTGCAAGGTATTAAAAACTTAACGCAACAAGAAGCCGACAATATTCAAGGCATGAACTTTAACCATGCAACGCAAGATTTATATGAAGCAATCGAAGAAGGTAATTACCTGAATGGGAGCTTTACGTTCAAATTATGGAAGAAGGTGGGCATCCTGAGTTAGACTTTGACCCACTAGACCCAACTAAACTGTGGTACCGTGATCAATTCCCTTGGCACAAAGTCGGGAAAATGGTACTTAACGAAAACCCGAAAAACTTCCATGCTGAAGTTGAACAGTCTGCTTTTGGTACGGGTGTATTAGTAGATGGACTAGATTTCTCAGATGATAAACTACTTCAAGGGCGTACGTACTCATACTCAGACACACAACGTTATCGCGTAGGACCTAACTACTTACAACTGCCTATTAACAGTCCACTTAAAGGCATACGCACGAACCAAAACGGCGGGCAAATGGATTACCGAACAGATTACGGTGAAGATAAAAACCCACATATTAACTATGAACCTTCACTTCTTGGTGGATACACAGAAGATCAGAACAATGGTCAAGAACATGAACCGTACGTCGAAGGAAACATTGTAAGAGAGCCAATCGACCGCCAAAACAACTTCGGACAAGCTGGTGAGACATATCGTCGTCTTAATGACTGGGAGCGTGACGACTTAATTAACAATTTAGTTGGCGCATTGTCTCAATGTCATAAAGACATTCAAAACCAAATGATTGAGAACTTCACAAAAGCCGATGAAGAATACGGAAAACGTGTCGCTGAAGGACTTAACTCGATGCCTAAAGATGATAAGATGGAAGAAGCCGTTCATAATGCTGAACAAATGGGGCACCCGTCAGATCCATATTAATTTTAAACAAAAGCTTTGTACGTAACGAAAACGTACAAAGCTTTTTTCTATCATATTTTTTGTACAACTACCATATTTATTGTTAAAGGGAAATGTAGATTAAACGAAAGGATTATTAAAAAAACAACAGTTATTTTATAAGTGATTGAGTTCTACTACGAAAAATCAGCTCAGATATCAGATAATTCATAATAATGTAGTTTAATGTCATTTTCCAAAACTATTAAAACCATGAGAAAATAAAGTTGGCAAACAAAATTTGGTAGGGGGTACATAATGAAAAAGTTAACTATTTTACTTGTTGCGATGTTCACAATTGGAATTCTTGCAGCATGTGGTACAGATGGTGAAGGTGGAGACGGTGATATGGAAACATATTCAGTTGCCACAGATGCAAACTTCCAACCTTTTGAATATTTAAATCCTGATACAGGTGAAATGGAAGGTTTTGATATCGATTTACTTAACGCAATCGCTGAAGAAGCAGGGTTCCAGGTTGAGTATGAAACGATGGAATTTGACGGCTTATTAGCTTCAATGAGATCAGGTCGTAACGATATCGGTATTGCTGGTATTTCTATTACAGAAGAAAGACAAGAAACAATTGACTTTTCAGATGCTTATTACGATTCAGGTTTAATTTTAGCGGTTCCGGTGGATTCAGATATTGAATCAATTGATGATGTTGACGGTCTTGAAGTTGGTGCTCGTCAAGGTTCTACAAGTGAGGAGTACCTATTAGACAACACAGATGCTGATGTTACAGCGTTCCCAGAAATCGTAACAGCTTATATGGACTTAGAAGCAGGTCGGTTAGATGCTGTTCTTTATGATTTACCTAACGTTCAGTACTACATTATGGAGAATGCAGAAGATGAACTTAAAACGGTAGGTGACGTTTTAGAAGGTCAACCATACGGGATTGCTTTCCCTAAAGACTCTGAACTAGTTGAACCTGTTAATGAAGCTTTAGCTACAGTAAAAGAAGACGGGACTTATGATGAAATTTACGAAAAATGGTTTGGCGAATCACCAGAGTAAAAATTAAATAACAACACGGACACTACTATATTCAAGCGTAACAAGTACATGCTTGTTACGCTTTTTTTCATACTGAGTCGTAACCGTAATGCGACTTCATAGAAGGAGAGATTAATAGAATGCTTGAAGCACTAATGGACTCAGCCTATATTAAATCGTTACCCTTTTTATATGAAGGTTTGAAGCTAACTTTACTAATTACAATAGTCGGTTTATTTTTAGGTTTTATTCTTGGAGCGTTCACAGGACTTGGTAGATTATCTAAAAATGGATTCATTCGAGGTATAAGCACCATTTTTGTAGAAGTTGTCCGAGGAACGCCTATTTTAGTACAAGTTTTATTTATTTATTTCGGTATTTCGGAAGATTTAATTGGTGTTAATATCAGTGGTTTAACCGCTGCTATAATTGCAATCACAATAAACGCAGGTGCTTACATCGCTGAAATTGTTCGTGGAGCTGTTCATTCGATAGATAAAGGACAGTATGAAGCTGGACGTGCTGTAGGGTTAACCGAAAGACAAACGATGCGCTACATCATCTGGCCTCAAGCCTTTAAGCGGATGATTCCACCATTAGGTAATCAATTTATTATTAGTTTGAAAGATACTTCCTTATTCTCCGTCATTGCTGTTGGAGAATTAGTATACCAAGGTAGACAATACTATAATGCAACATTCGAAGTATTTGAGACTCTCGTTATGGTTTGTATCATATACCTTATGATTACAATTCCAACTTCGGTAATTTTACGTCGTGTAGAAAGGAAGTTAGATGTATAGATGATTACTGTTAAAGATTTACACAAGTCGTTTGGGGACCTTGAAGTCTTAAAAGGAATAAATGCTGAAGTTAAAGAAAGTGAAGTAGTCTGTGTAATCGGGCCTTCAGGTTCTGGTAAAAGTACATTTCTAAGGTGTATCAACCTTTTAGAAGACATTACATCAGGCGAAGTTACAATCGATCAAGATGTAATTAATGACCCTAAAACTAACATTAACCAAGTCCGTTCACAAGTAGGAATGGTATTTCAGCACTTTAATTTGTTCCCACATAAGACGGTGCTAGAAAATATTACTATTGGACCTGTTAAAGTTAAAGGTATGAAAGAAGAGGCAGCTAAGGAGATCGCTTTACAACTTTTAGAAAAAGTTGGGTTATCCGACAAAGCAGATGCCTACCCTGAAAGTCTATCAGGCGGACAAAAGCAACGTGCAGCTATAGCACGTTCACTAGCTATGGAACCCAAAGTTATGTTATTCGACGAACCAACATCGGCATTAGATCCGGAGTTGGTTGGTGACGTGTTAGAAGTTATGAAAGATTTAGCAAGAGAAGGTATGACGATGGTCGTCGTAACACACGAAATGGGATTTGCTCGCGAAGTTGGTGACCGCGTTATGTTTATGGATGAAGGTGTTGTGATGGAAGAAGGCGACCCACAACAAATTTTCGAAGATCCACAAAACCCACGTACACAAGAGTTTTTAAGTAAAATTCTATAACAAACATATTCGAAGGGAGAAATCTACTAATGAAAATTGTAAAATTACAAGATGTAATCGGGTCAGAAAACGAAGTTAAGGGTGAAAATTGGGAAAGCCGTCGCTTACTTTTAAAGAAAGATGGAATGGGCTTCTCACTCCATGACACTGTAATCAAAGCAGGAACTGAAACTCACATTTGGTACAAAAACCACTTAGAAGCTGTTTACTGCATTGAAGGTGACGGTGAAGTCGAGACATTAAAAGACGGTAAAGTATATAAAATTACACCAGGCACAGTTTACTCTTTAGATGAACATGATGAACACTTATTACGTGGTGGTAGTGAAGACATGCGCGTTGTTTGCGTATTCAACCCGCCTCTATCAGGTAAAGAAGTTCATGATGAAAATGGCGTCTACCCTGTAGATGAGGATTAATTAATGATAAGGGGCGATTTATTATCAAGAAATTTTCATACGTTGGCTTTGGGTTAGCATTTACAGTTGTCGCTTTATTAGTTGGGGCTTTCACTGGTGATTGGAATGTACCACTGACCATCATTAGTGTAGGTGCAATTGTTCCACTCGTTATAGCAGGTATTTTAACAGGTGCTCTTAATCGCGGAGATCGTGTAAGAGCTAACTATCATACTGAGACACAACAAGATCGCTATAGTAGAGATGTGTGGATCAAAAAACTTCTACTCATAAGCTCACCCAATGCAACATTATTAGTCTTGATGATTATAATCGGATTATTGACGTATTAAAATAAGGCAACCTCTACTTAAAGAGGTTGCCTTATTTTTATCCTTTAAACTTACTTGTAAACTTATCAACGAACAGTGCAATTGCACCATCACCTGTAACGTTAGCTGCTGTTCCGAAGCTATCTTGCGCCATATATAAAGCGATCATTAACGCAATAGCTGCTTCAGTAAACCCTAACATTGAGCCTAAAATACCAATCGCCGCCATTATCGCTCCACCTGGAACTCCTGGAGCTGCAATCATAATAATACCTAACATTGCAATGACTGGTAACATCTCGAAGAAGCTTGGTACCGTGTAGCCATCTAATACAGCCATAACTGCTACTGTACAGCTGACAATCGTAATAACACTACCTGACAAGTGGATTGTTGCACTTAATGGGACACTAAAGTTTGCGACCTCTTCTCGAACTTTGTTTTGTTTCGCTTGTTTTAACGTAACTGGAATTGTCGCAGCACTACTCATTGTCCCTAAACCAGTAAAGTACGCTGGTAACATTGTTTTAAGCAAACTGAATGGATTTCGACCAATATAAAGTCCAGCAGCTGTATACTGAAGAATAATCCACGCCCAGTGTGTCGCAATTGCAACAACTAATACAACACCGAACACTCTTAACGTATCAAATACAGTACCTTCTGAAGCCAATTCAGCAAAAATTCCAGCAATAAAGAATGGAAGTAATGGAATAATTACTTTAACAATAACTAATTCCACGACTGACTTACCTTCATCAAACACACGAATTAACGTTTCACTATTTAACTTAGCCATCGCAATACCGAACGTAAAAGCTAGTACTAACGCTGTAATAACTCCCATTAAAGGATCAATAGCTAAATCAATATATCCTTCTAATGCGCTACCTTCTTCTGGTGCAGAACGTTCTGAAGCCACCATAGGCATAATTAATGTTGCAATGAAAAATGCAGCAATACCTGCTAGAATAGTTGACGTGTAAGCTGTCCCAACTGTCAAACCTACTAATCTACCAGATCCATGCCCAAGCTTTGATACACCTGATGCAATAAAGAACAGTATAATTAATGGAATCATGAACTCAATAAACTGTCCAAATAAGTCGCTAAATGTAATTAACGACCTCGTTAACCACTCAATCCCTATAAGTCCAACAGCAATACCTAGTATAATACCCGCAATTAATTTGGCGATTAACTTCATTTCTTGATGCTCCTTCCCTTTAATGACAATTTTATGAATATTAATTCTAATATTACTGTTTAATGTCGAAATATACAACGCTATTTCAAATAATCAGAATTATCAGATTTATACTATAGAAAAACTCGGCCACATTGACCGAGTTTTTAGCGATTTTCTATTTCAATTTTTGCCTGACGTTGCTGAAAGTCGACTTCTTGATAATACGTGTTTTTTACTAACACGTTAGGACCTAAACATTTAGCGATTGGACAATGACAATTCAGTGATTGTGCTGTCTTTGTTTTTAACCATTGATGATATGAATCTAGAAGTTTTGTATCGTGAACATTACCCAAAGAAGGCTCATCTCCAAAGTCTGTTACTGTCACTTCGCCTGTAAATATATTAACATTTAACCGTGAACGCCCATCTGGATCGTTACGAACTGTCACATTGTTTGCTTGGTCTAACCTTTTCAATAGTTCTAAGTCTTTTTCTGAATGGTTACAAGGGTAAAAAGGCATTGTACCAAACAACATCCATACCTTTTCATCACGATGGTCTAGCAAACGGTTAATCGCCTCTTGCATTTCATCTAGCGATAACGTTTGCAGGTCGCTAGCGAAATCTACCGGATACATCGGGTGAATTTCATGACGGTCACATCCCATTTCAAGAACATGATCATGTATTTTTTCTAAGTAAGGAAAAGTACGCTTATTTAACATCGTTTCAGCTGAAACCATGACACCCGCTTCTGATAACTTTTGACTGTTTTCTACCATTCTATGAAAATACATTTCTCGGTTTTCATAAGAAGGTTTGCGATCCATTAGAGCAAAACCGGTCTCTGCAAACTCTTCTACTGTTCCCCAGTTATGCGAAATGTGTAATACGTCCAAATAAGGAATAATCGCTTCGTAACGACTGTATGGTAAAGTCAGGTTAGAATTAATTTGCGTTCGTACGCCTCGTTCGTGTGCATACTTCAATAAAGGCACAACGTATTCATCTACTGACTTTTTCGATAACATCGGTTCTCCGCCCGTAATACTTAACGTTCTAAGATGTGGCACTTCATCGAGTCTTTTAATTAATAAATCAATCGGCAAAGCGTCTGGGTCTTTTTTCATTAAAGTGTCACCCACTGCGCAATGACGACACCGCATATTACATAAGTGAGTTGTTGTAAATTCAATGTTCGATAACACCATATCACCATGTTCTTCAACATCCATATATGCTTCCCATGGGTCATATTGAGGGGAAAGTGGTGTTTTGTATGTTGTGCTCATTGAAAACGTCCTTTCTCATAGGGAAATCCTTCACTATTCTAACACAAATCCTATGAGGAAGAACGCATGTCATTCGAAACTAATGAACGACTTTTTTTGTTCATGCTTAAAAATGTGGACTAAATCTTCAACGATCACACTAGCAGTTGGCCCCTTCCCTGCACCCGGACCTTCAAGTTTAAGTTGGCCATTGTATTGACTAGTGACGACAACACCATTGTTAACCCCTTCTACATCATATAAAGGGTGCTCTGCCGTAAGCCATTTAGGTTCAACTACAACATTTACTTCACCTTGTTTAATCGATAAGGTAACAATATGTTTTGCTCGATTCCCTTTCAGTTGTTGATTAATCACATCTTCGTGTCTTAAGCCTGTAATACCTTGACGGAAAACCTGATTAAAATTAACCCGCTCTTCTGTTACAAGCTCTGCTAAAATAACAGCTTTATAAAAGGCATCGAACCCTTCAATATCATTAGTTGGATCGGCCTCTGCATACCCTAGACGTTGTGCTTCTTGTAAGGCTGTATTGAGATCAATCTGCTTATTTCTCATTTCACTTAAAATATAGTTAGATGTTCCATTCAAAATAGCTTCAATCCGAACCACTTCATTAACCGAAACCAACTGACTAAGTGTTCGAATGACAGGTACACCACCTGCAACAGTCGCTTCATAATGTACAGCTACACCTTGTTCTTTTGCTTTTTCTTTAAGTTCAAACCCTTTATAAGCAAACATCTCTTTGTTAGCTGTAATAATATGACACCCTTGGTCAATCGCCTGACACAAATAAGTAAAGGCAGGCTCAACACCAACAATCGCATCGACAATGACATCAACAGGCTGTGCTAAAACATCATCCATATTAGACGTTACTAAAACATTTTCAGACACATTACGATCAATGAAGTCATCTTTCACTAAAACAGCTACAACATTTATTGAGCAGTTCAGCGTTTTAGACAACCGTCTTTGTTCTCGTTCTATTAACTCATACACACCACTTCCTACTGTGCCAAAACCTAACAAAGCTACGTTAACCGAACCCATTCGCTTCCTCCTTATTATGAATGAACACGTTCAACTTGTGATAACTCACCTGTTGCGGCTTTAATTGCTTGCTCTAAGTCTTCAATTAGGTCATCAACATTTTCGATTCCAACTGATAAACGAATTAAATCGTCAGTCACACCTGTTTGGGCAATTTCTTCTTCACTTAACTGTTGGTGCGTCGTACTCGCTGGGTGAATAATTAAACTTTTTGCATCCCCTACGTTAGCTAGATGAGACCACAATTCCACTTGATTAATTACTTCAGACCCTGCTTCTTTACCACCTTTAATACCGAAAACAACAATCGAACCAGCACCTTTTGGTAAATACTTTTTCGCTAACTCATTTGAAGAATGATCATCTTTTTCTGGATACAACACCCACTCTACACCCGGATGTTGTTCTAGATACTTAACGATCCGACGAGCGTTTGCAACGTGCTCTTTCATGCGGACATGTAACGTCTCTAACCCTAACGCGATTTGAAACGCATTATATGGACTTAAGGAAGCTCCTGTGTCACGTAACACTTGAACACGTGCTTTCGTAATGAACGCTGCTTCAGGTAATGCTTCAGCATAAACAATGCCGTGATAACTTGGGTCTGGCTGAGTGAAGCCAGGAAACTTTGAGGAATTCCAATCGAACTGACCAGCATCAATGAGCACACCACCTAATGTCGTTCCATTACCGCCTAACCATTTTGTCGCTGAATGAACAACGATATCCGCTCCATATTCAATAGGACGTAACAAATATGGTGAAGGGAACGTATTATCGACAATTAACGGCACGCCTGCCTCATGAGCAATTTCTGCAACACGTTCAATATCTAATACGTGTAAGCCAGGGTTTCCGATTGTTTCAGCAAAAATCGCTTTCGTTTTTGGTGTAATCGCTTGGCGGAAATTGTCTGGTTTTGTTGGGTCAACGAAATGTGTCGTAATACCATGTTTCGGTAACGTTGTTGAAAACAAGTTATATGTTCCACCGTATAACGTTGATGCAGCGACAATTTCATCACCCGCTTCAGCTATATTAAAAATGGCAGCTGAAATCGCAGCCATACCACTTGAAAATGCCAAGGCGCCAATTCCACCTTCTAACTGTGCGACACGTTCTTCTAATGCACCAACTGTCGGGTTGCCGATACGAGAATAAATAAAGCCTTCCTCTTGCAGCGAAAATAAATTAGCTGCATGTTCTGTACTATCAAATTTATACGAGTTCGTTTGATAGATCGGTAGCGCTCTTGCACCTGTTGTCGGATCAGCCTCTAATCCACCATGTACTCCAATTGTCTCTAAACGATAATCTTTTTGACTCATTATTCATCACTCCTATTTATTAATTTTAAATGTTAACTTTTTTAACGCTGTTCCAATGACGTGTCCCCACTTGTCAAACTCCACTAAAAACCCGTCATGACCAAAGATCGTTTCAACTTCATAATAGTTAGCTGAACCACCTAGCAAATTAACATCATCAACAAATGACTTAATTTCTTGCGGTGGATACAGTAAGTCATGATGAAACCCAAGAGCCACAACAGGAACTTCTAACTGCTCTAATGCCGCTTCATAGCCACCTCTTCCACGTGCAACATCGTGACCATTCATCGCATCCAACAATGTTAAATAACTATTTGCATCAAAACGATCAATGATTTTGTTAGCTTGATAATCTAAATAAGACTGAACGTCATACTCATCATTTGTTTTCTTTCGGTTGAATCTTTCCTGAAATAAAGGTGCTGAGCGATACGTAATCATACCAATTTCACGTGCTAATCCTAATCCTTCTTTTGGGACTTCACCCCGCTGCCAGTTAGCGTCTTGCTTAATCGCTTTTGCTGAAATGTGGTTAAAAGCTATAGCATAATCGCTAAACTGAGGAGTCACAGCGATTGGGATCATCGCGTCTACAAAGTCTGGGTACATCACCCCCACTCCAACACTTGCATTCCGCCTAAAGAACCACCGATGACAGCTCGTAAATGATTAACCCCTAATTTCTTCAATGCTAAAAACTGAACCTCAACTAAATCACGAACCGTAACGCTCGGAAAATTAGGTCCG
>NZ_AKIF01000008.1 GCF_000269905.1 Alkalibacillus haloalkaliphilus C5 | reverse complement strand
TAGAGCCAGAAATTAAAAAACATGAGCCTGAGTTCAGGCTCATGTTTTAATGTTAAAACTTATAGGAAGTAATTAATCATTTGGATGATTAAGTAGCTCATCGATTCTTCTGAAGCGATAAACATGTTATAGAAGTTATTCGCTACGATATAGAAGATCCCAACTGGTGCTACAATCCTTAAGAACCAAATCCAAATAGCACCGATTGTAGTGTCTTGTAAACCTGTTTCACGTAATACTTCGATCTTATTCCAACCCCAACCTACAAATAACGCCGTGATCATACCACCAAGTGCTAATGTGTATTGGTCAGTGACTGTATCAATTAAGTCTAAGAATGGAAATCCAAAGATTTCTTGACTTAATGGTCCGCCTTGGGAAAGTGCTGAAGGTACACCGAATGCCGTAATAATTGCACCAGCTATTAAAGCTGTCTTCTTACGACTCCAGTCAAACTTGCGCATTGCCCATGATACACCTACTTCTAATAGTGAGATTGCAGAAGATAGTGCTGCAATACCGACTAAGAAGAAGAAGAAGATACCAAAGATTGTTCCACCAGTACCCCATTGACCAAATGCTTCTGGCAGTGTAATAAAGATTAGTTCAGGTCCCGCAGCTGGGTCTAAACCGAATGTAAACACAATAGGGAAGATCATTAGACCAGCAAAGATTGCGAATAAAGTATCCAATGTTACAACTGTACCTGCTGCACTTGGAAGCTTAGTTTCTTTAGGTAAGTAAGATGCATAAGTAATCATGGCACCCATACCTAGTGATAACGTGAAGAATGCCTGACCAATTGCCATTCCCCAAACTTCCATATTACCTAGCTGACCAAAGTCCGGTGAGAACATGAAGTTCATCGCTTCACCAGCACCGTCCATCGTTAGACCGTAAATTGCTAAAATAACTACTAGTAAAGCTAATAACGGCATGAACATGCGGTTTGCAAGCTCAATACCTTTCTTAACTCCGAAGTAGACAACTCCTACTACAATTGCCATAAATAGAACTTGCCAAAATACTGGGCCAACAGTCCCACCAATAAATCCACCAAAGTAATCACCGTAGCCACCTTCTGCGACGCCACCAGCAGATCCAGATAAGTAACTAAACACATAATAGAAAACCCAACCTGCGATTACACCATAGAAAGACAAAATTAGTGAACCGGATAAAACACCTAAAACACCACCGATTTTCCACCACTTTCCTGGAGCAATCTTTTCAAATGAACCAATCGCATCCGATTGACCTTTACGACCAACTGTAATTTCAGCTAGCAATACAGGTAAACCGATTAAGAAAATACAAATAATATAAGCGATTAAAAATGCAAATCCTCCGCCTTCTCCTAATACATAAGAGAAACGCCAAATGTTACCTAGACCAACTGCTGAACCAACTGCTGCTAGAATAAACCCGAGCCTCGTTGCCCATTGTTCACGTCCCTGCATAATCATATTCCCCTTTCGTTTTCTAGTTTTAGTGTACATGTACTTGCTTGTTTATTTTAATGTACCAACCCTCTCAAAATAAATATATTGACTATTTTGTTTTTATTATAATTTTTTGACAATTTTTTTGCAAGTTTTTTTCGAAAACAATACATTGTCTTAGTTAAAAAGTCGCAATTTTTATAATCCTTTGAGAGAGCAACGCTATTTATGTTAACAAAGGTCGACATATTATGACAACAGTTGTGTTAAAAATTTTTAAATAATTTTATTTTCAACTTAGTGTATTTATAAAAAAAGCACAAAAGGCCGAAACCTTTTGTGCTTCTTTACGACTTAATCAATTGTTTTATTAATAAAACAATTACTACTAATAAAACTAATGTTGTCACTAAGCCAACAATAACAGAGCTAGTTAGAGCTAATGCTAGATAACCAATAGTTGCTGAAACAGCTGCAGTTAATGCGTAAGGAATTTGAGTAATTACGTGATCAATATGATTAGATCCTGCACCTGTTGATGACAGTACAGACGTATCTGAAATTGGTGAACAGTGATCTCCAAATACTGAACCAGCTAACACAGCTGCTAATGCAGGAATGAGTAAGCCTGGCTCAAGAGCAACAGCCATTGAACCTGCTATTGGTAACATTAAACCAAATGTTCCCCAAGATGTTCCCGTTGCAAATGCCATAACACCAGCAACTAAGAAAATAATCAATGGTAAATAGGCAGCATCTAAGTTAGCTTCTTCTACTAGAGACACTAAATATTGATCAGTTCCAATAGCTTCAATAACAGACACAATCATCCACGCTAGTACTAAAATGTATACAGCTGGAAGCATCGCTTTAATACCTTCCCAAGTAACTAAGAAGAAATTCGTTTTCTCACCTTGTTGAACGAAATAGAATAGCATCGCAACAACGACTGAGAACGTACCACCTAGAACGAGTGATAAGTTAACATCTGTGTTGGCAAAGATCGAAACTAATGAGACTTCCCCTTCTGAAGCTTGAACACCTGTAACAATCATTGACGTCACAGTCGTTGCTAGTAAAACGAGAATTGGAATTAGTAAGTTGAATACTTTACCATTAATATTTTCAATGACGCCACCTTTTAAGTCGCCAGGTACATCTGTGTTATTCGGGCCAATAAGTTCACCTGTTTCTTGTGCACGGATCTCATGCTTTCTCATCGGCCCAAAGTCTAACTTGAAATACACAGCTAAGAAAACTAATACAATCGCTGCAATGGCATAAAAGTTATACGGAATCATTTGAATAAACGCTTCTAAAGCGCCAATATTCGTTAGCTCATGTGTTGCAATGATCGTAGCAATGATTCCAATGATATAAGCACCCCAACTTGAAATTGGTGTTAATACCGTAACGGGTGCAGATGTGGAATCAATCAAATAAGCCAATTTTGCGCGTGAGACATTTTGACGGTCCGTTACTGGACGAGAAACTTGACCAATCGTTAAACTATTAAAGTAGTCATCAATAAAAATTCCAAGACCTAAAAACCCTGTTGTATACTGAGACCCTTTACGAGTTGTAATACGTTTCACAGCCCAATTACCGAAAGCTTGTGCGCCTCCAGTAGCTGTTAGAAATGCAATTAAAATTCCAAGTAATAATAAGAAGGCGACTAATTGAAGACTCCAAATATCCCATTCACCTTCCATAAAGAATAAATGTTGAAAAGAAAACCAGATTCTTTCAACTGTAGCTACAATATTGAAGCTTTCAACCATCAAAGCTCCAACAATTATTCCAGCCCCTAATGACAATAATACTTTACGAGTCAGTAACACTAGTAAAATCATCACTAACGGGGGAATTAATGACCAAATTGTTCCTTCCATGTTTATTTCCTCCCTTTTGGTATTACGAGAATTCCGCTTCTCTTCACTATGCTCAAATACTATTTTTTAGAGCAATAAAAAAAGTAATGATAGAGAAATCTACCATTACTTTGGAAAGTCGGTTATTTCTCGATCAGTAGCGCCCCGCTTCTCACGCGAGAGTGTACCCCTTGTTCAGAAATACACCAATACTCAACTATTGACTAATTGAATACTTCGGCACTTAACCCTTTCACATATGATCTTCGTTGTCATCCTCACACATGCTACTAATGATAAGTGCACCTCTACCTCATCGATCGATAAGGTTATAAGTTTATTTGATTTTCACACACAAAAGTAAATATATCATGCCTTACTACTCTTGTAAATCCCTAAACGGAATAGAAACATTTGGAGAATCAGTAGCTCCTTGGTTATAGAAATCTGGCACTTGCCCTTGCACAGCACCTACAAAGACAGGTACACTTGTTTCCACTTCTGTCGTTCGTGTTGCAAATGGGATTACAATTTGAACGTTTGCTTGAATATGAATATCTAATTCAATTAAAGCGTTATTAATACCATACTCTGTCACTCTTCTTTCAACATCAGACTGCACATCACCAATCACTCTAAAATGTACTGGGACTTGTGGACCTAAATTAGCAAGTAATGCATTATTAGTCGCTTGACCGATTGGGATCCTCACAATAGCGCGATGCTCTTCTACCGTATCTTCCTGTATAATTATATCATCGTCTAAATCAAAGTTTAACGTATCCTCTGGTGTAATCTCGCCACGCTCAATTCTCTTTAAAAAGTTTTGCACACGAAATGTCGTATTACGCAATACACGGTTAATGACGACACTGTTCCAATTTATCGAAACAATGTTGCCATTATCATCTGTTTCAATATTAAGCAGATCATCTGCTTGCAAGTCATCAGCAATTCGTTTACTTACTGCTTCGTTAATCGCTTCTCGTGCGAATTGATTCGTTTTTGTCTCAGCAATTTCAATTAATGTTGGCTCAATACCACGGTTAATAATCCATACAGATAAAATGATCGCTACTATAAATGATATGAATGTCATCATGAGGATTTGGCTAAACGTCTTCGGTTTTCTCCTGTTCCAAGTTCTCGGTTTGTATCGACGCACGTAAAAACCCCCTCTACCCAAACTATATGCTTTAGGTTAAGGGGGCATGTATAAATGTCGGAGGGCCTAACTAATTAATTTAAAGAAAGTAATGCTTGCTTACCAATCATTCCTTCATACCATCCGTATTTTTCCTCAGAGTACTTCGTGACCTTTTGTAATGGGGCATACAATAACTCATCCCGATTACGAACTCCTACAGCACGCGCTGCGACAATTTGGCGGTCATGTAGTTTTTCATTTAGCAAATCTACATCTAAAGCACCGCACATAATATACCCGATGTCATTAGAAATGATAAGTAAATCTGTTTTAGGTAATTCGACATGAGTGAAAGTAAAAGCATGATCCTCAATCCATATTGGCTCTACGTGAATCAATGACACCAACCTCCTTCTCCTTATAAGTTATGAATGAAAAAAAAAGAAGTGCCTGTCTAATTTTAGCTTTTAGACAAGCACTCCTCTAATACATTACGTAAAAACTCTGGCATATAATACTTCTTTTTATTAACTTTTGAAATCGGAGGTATTAGCCAAGGGAAAGAAAACGTATCAGCTGTTGCTAATGTATATTCTTTATCCGGATTAACAATTTCACCGTTTAAATATACTTTTTGTATTATATTAGAATAATAATTGTAATCAAATGTGATATTAGAATAAATCATCTTACCAATCACTTGCCCTCGAAAACCTAACCCTTTTAACTTAAAGTTAGTAAAACGTTCACTCTCAAAAAGCTTGATTGTCTCAATTAACTCCTCACCCGTTAACACCATTTTACAAGGATTCATTGGATGCGGACAGCTTTCATGGATATGTTTCTTTGTAACTGCTCCAACATTAAAGCCTTGTAATAGTACTCCTGAATTTAAGGCAGCAGCATCTGCACCGGTCCAATCTTTAAGTGTTTTTACAAATTCACTCATGATTTCACTTTCTTCAAACCAACTAATCTCATAGGGCTTTTTAAGGTTTGTAATCACTTGGTTAAGCTGTTCATTGGCATATGTTTCTAACTCATTTAAGTAATTTACTGTTTTTAGGTCTAGTGTTGCTGGAATCGGGATCGCTTCCCCGTATGCCTGTGATTTTTTAGATTGATTATGTTCAATTACTAAGTTAACATACCCAAAAAAACGACCTTGCTTACCGACTGCATTAATTAGTGTACCGTTTACTTCTTTTGCTTCTTCATAAAGGTGGTGAGTATGCCCACCCAAAATCACATCAACTGGATATTTTTCAGCAATTGCTTCATCATCGTACATCCCTAAATGCGACAAAACGACGATTAAATCACATTCATTTCGTAATATTGGAATGTACTGATCCAACTCAGCATAAGGGTCTGTTACGTCCCAATTTAATTGCTCATAAAACTTTTTAAAAGGGGCCGTTAAACCGATGACACCCACTTTTGTTTGATTTGGGGTTGTGTAAATTTTATAAGTCTTTAACCAAGAAGGGCTTGTTGCATCTACTGGTCTTAAATTAGCACAGACCACATCAAATCGTGCATCATCATATAAATGATACAAATTGTCTTTCGGTAACGTTATGCCTTCGTTATTACCTAATGTAACAGTATGATAGTTCGCTTTATTTAAAAGCTTTACGTTAGCTTGGCCTAAAGTCGCTTCACTAATTGGATGGACGCGATCCACGTGATCCCCATTATCAAGTAATAAGTAATACTCCCCATCAACTTTATGTTGGTTTACTCTTTTATTAATTGAGTCCATTATGTGAGGCCAATATTGAAAGTGGCTATGTAAGTCACTTGTAAAATATAAATGGATTTGTTCTTTCATTCAGATTAATCTCCTTCATTTAGAAAGACTGTATTATTAATCTTATGCCGATTATAATCATTACAATTCTTAAAATCCACTCAATGACATTACTATTTAAGCGCTGGTTCACAACCGCTCCTAAATGCCCACCAATCCACGCTCCGGGTATAGCAGCTAAAGTAAATGCCCATATGACATGCCCAGCTGCAATGTGTGCACTTGATGATACGACACTTGAGAAGAAGATCATAAACATAGAAGTTGGCGCTGCAATATGTGCCGGGAAACCAAATAGCAAAATCATAGCTGGTACCATTAGTGAGCCGCCACCTACTCCGAATAACCCTGACATCATACCGACAAAATAAGCAATAAATATACCTAAAATAGCAGAATAAGAATATGTAGTACTCTTCCCATATAAATCGAATGTTCTTGTCATACGAAAACGTCCAGGTTTTATATTGGGGAGTGTTGGCTCTTTCACTAACTTTTTCTTAACAAAAAACATACTCACGACAACAAGCATGAGCATTCCGAAATATAACTGAAAAGCATCAATATGAACAAACTGATTAATATAAACACCAGTTAATGCTCCAGGTATGCTTCCAATTAAGAATAGCGTCCCACTAAAAACATCTACTCGTTTGCGTTTTAAAAATGTTAAGGTCGAAGATAGTCCTGTGAAAATCATGACGATTAACGACATGGCAACTACATTTTGAGGTGTAACCCAAGAGAAGCTTTCATTAAATTCAGCAAAAAACAATAAAACCGGAACAAAAATAACGCCTCCACCTAAACCAGCAATGCTGCCGACGAAAGCACTTAATAATCCGATTATAAACATTATGATAAAGACCATTATAATATCCCTTCATTCTTTGAAGATTAACATTGATGACATTAGAAGACTTTAAGTCCTTAATGTTGCCTTTTTAAAGCAAAAAATACGCGAGGTGACCTCACGCCTACTATCATACCATATTATAAACTTAATAAACCAATATATTTTTCGGTTCCTTATATTAGCGTGATTTTAATCATCACAGGTTAATAAACGATCAATTGCTTCTTTCCATTCATTTCTTTTATTGACGACAAAGTAGAAAGTTTCATTAGAATCTAATACAACTTTCAACCCGTTTTTCATAAGGGGAACTTTAAAAACTTTGTTTGTATAAAATTCAGCCTTCACAATCTGTTGAACATCAATAAAAACATCTTCTTTTTGAATGTTTGCTTTGTGTGGCTTATGGATTAATTCTTTATTAGTTAAATATAGTTTTCCTCCAACGGCTTCTTTATCTTTCCACAAATTAGCTAAACCTTCTTTTAGACAATCAGTCAACCTTAACCACTCCCTCACAACTACACACTTTCTATCACCTATTTCTGGAATAAAATTGTATTATAAAAAGAGGCGAACTTAAAAAGCTCGCCTCTCGCAATTAATTGATATTAACCGATTGAACCTTCCATTTCGAACTTGATTAGGCGGTTCATTTCTACAGCGTATTCCATTGGCAACTCTTTCGTAAATGGCTCGATGAAGCCCATTACGATCATTTCAGTTGCTTCTTCTTCTGAAATACCACGGCTCATTAAATAGAATAACTGTTCCTCAGATACTTTAGACACCTTCGCTTCATGCTCTAATGAAATGTTTTCATTAAGAACTTCGTTGTAAGGAATTGTATCTGACGTTGATTCATTATCTAAGATTAACGTATCACATTCGATGTTTGAACGTGCACCTTCTGCTTTTTTACCAAAGTGTACAATACCACGATACGTTACTTTACCACCTTGTTTAGAGATCGATTTAGAAACGATCGTTGATGACGTATTCGGTGCTAAGTGGTGCATCTTCGCACCAGCATCTTGGTGCTGTCCTTTACCAGCTAATGCAATGGAAAGTGTCATACCACGTGCACCTTCACCTTTTAGAAGCACTGCTGGATACTTCATCGTCAGTTTTGAACCTAAGTTACCGTCAACCCATTCCATCGTTGCATTTTCTCCAGCTGAGGCACGCTTCGTAACTAAGTTATAAACATTGTTTGCCCAGTTTTGGATTGTTGTGTAACGGCAATAAGCATCTTTTTGTACATAGATTTCAACAACTGCACTGTGTAGTGAGTTTGTTGTATAAACAGGCGCTGTACAACCTTCAACATAGTGAACTGATGCACCTTCATCTACAATAATTAGTGTACGCTCAAACTGTCCCATGTTCTCTGAGTTAATACGGAAGTACGCCTGTAATGGCGTTTCTACTTTTGTATTTTTCGGAACATAGATGAATGAACCACCAGACCATACTGCAGAGTTTAATGCTGAGAACTTGTTATCAGATGGTGGAATAACTTTACCGAAATATTCACGGAATAGTTCTTCGTTTTCTTGAAGTGCTGTATCTGTGTCTTTGAATACTACACCCATGTCTTCAAGCTCTTGTTCCATGTTGTGGTATACAACTTCTGATTCGTACTGCGCTGATACACCAGCTAAGTACTTCTGTTCAGCTTCTGGGATTCCTAAACGATCAAACGTTTGTTTAATCTCATCCGGTACTTCATCCCAAGAACGCTCAGTTTGTTCAGATGGCTTTACGTAATAAGTGATTTCATCAAAGTCTAATTCGTTTAAGTCTCCACCCCATTGCGGCATAGGCATGCTGTGGAACTGTTCAAACGCTTTTAAGCGGAATTCTAACATCCATTCAGGTTCGTCCTTTTGTCGTGAAATTTCACGCACAACATTTTCTGTAAGGCCTCTTTCAGTACGGAAAATTGATACGTCACGATCATTAAAACCATACTTGTAATCACCGACTTCAGGTGCTTTCTTAGCCATACTTTCACCCTCCTTCAAAGATTGTAAGCAAGTACCTTTATCCTTGCTTGTCGTCCTTTTCAACACCTTGCTCCATTGCTTTCCAGGCTAATGTCGCACATTTAATTCGTGCTGGGAACTTTGAGACACCTTGTAATGCTTGAATGTCACCTAAGCTCTCAATGTCGAACTCGTAACCTTCCATTTCTTTACCAAGCATCATATCTGAGAACATCTCAGACATTTTCAAAGCATCTTCTATAGGTTTATCAATTATAACTTGTGTCATCATAGATGCAGAAGACATGCTAATGGAGCAACCTTCTCCTTCAAACTTAGCATCTTTAACAACACCGTCTTCTACTTTGAGTTGTAAGTCTATACGATCTCCACAAGTGGGATTGTTTAGCTCGACTGTTATATGGTCACCTTCTAATTGACCACGGTTACGTGGATTTTTGTAGTGATCCATAATAACTTGTCTGTAAAGTGTATCTAAGTTATTAAAAGACATCGCCGAAATACTCCTTCGCTTTCTTAAGTCCATCGACAAATACATCAACGTCTTGCTTATTATTATACATGTAAAAACTAGCTCGTGCAGTTGCAGCAACTTGTAAATGTTTCATTAGTGGCTGTGCACAGTGATGACCTGCTCTTACAGCAACACCTAATGAATCTAACGCTGTCGCTAAGTCATGTGGATGTACGTCATGTAAATTAAACGTCACTAATCCTGCACGCTCAATTGGTCCATATATCGTAATACCGTCGATTGTATTCATCTGCTCTAGTGCATATTGTACCAGTTCATGCTCATGTTTTTCAATTTGTTCCATGCCAATTTCGTTCAAGTAATCAATAGCCGCACCTAAACCAATTGCACCAGCAATGATCGGTGTACCACCTTCAAATTTCCACGGTAATTCTTTCCAAGTTGAATCATATAGTTCAACGAAATCAATCATCTCACCACCAAATTCAACTGGTTCCATCTCTTCTAGAAGAGACTGCTTACCGTATAGAACGCCGACACCTGTTGGGCCACACATTTTATGAGCAGAGAAAGCGTAGAAGTCTACATCTAAATCTTGAACATCAACACTCATATGAGGAACACTTTGTGCACCATCAACAACAATTACAGCATCATTATCATGAGCTATTTGAGCTACTTCTTTAATTGGGTTAATCGTGCCTAACACATTAGATACATGTGCCATAGCAACGATTTTTGTCTTTTCTGTTACCATTTCACGAACATCATCTAGTGAGATCGTGCCGTCTTCTTGTAACGGTAGATACTTCAACGTAGCCCCTGTAGCTTTTGCTGCTTGTTGCCAAGGGATAATGTTACTATGGTGCTCCATTAAAGTTAAAACAATCTCATCGCCTTCAGACAGATTAGTACGAGCATAACTGTAAGCGACAGTATTTAAAGCTGTTGTCGTACCACGCATGAAAATTGTCTCTTTAATACTTGAAGCATTAATAAAGTTTTTTACTTTTTCACGAGCACCCTCATATCCATCTGTAGCGTGAGAGCCAAGTGTATGCACACCGCGGTGAACATTAGAGTTATAACGATTATAGTAGTCTTCTAACGTCTCAATAACCGATTTTGGTTTTTGAGACGTTGCAGCACTATCTAAATAGACTAACGGATGTTCATTGACTTCCTGATTTAAAATCGGAAAGTGGCTACGAACATAATCCAAGTTTGTCATTAGTATACTTTCCCTTCAATAACTTCACGAAGTTGTGTTTGTACTGTCTCGATTGGAATTTCTCTAACAACAGGGTCTAAGAAACCATGTATAACTAAGCGCTCTGCTTCTTTACGGCTAATACCACGACTCATTAAATAGAACAGTTGTAATGGGTCAACACGACCAACAGATGCTGCGTGACCTGCTGTTACATCATCTTCATCGATTAGTAGAATTGGGTTCGCATCACCACGTGCACCATCAGAAAGCATTAGTACACGAGATTCTTGTTCAGCATTTGATTGAGCTGCACCGTGTTCAACTTTGCCAATTCCGTTAAAGATTGAAGCTGCACGGTCTTTCATAACACCGTGTTGTAGGATATAACCTTCAGAAGCCTTACCGTAGTGACTGATTTTTGCTGTGAAGTCTTGGCTTTGGTTGCCGCGTCCTACTGTTACAGCTTTTGCGTGTGATAATGAATTATCACCCATTAAGTTCGTAATGTTCTCAGAAATTGTGTTACCGTCATTCATTTGTCCTAATGCCCATTCTAAAGTTGCATCACGGCCAACTGTTCCACGACGGTTAACGTAAGAAGTCGTACCTTTTGCGAAGTTATCAACTGCACCATAAGAGACTTTAGCGCCATCTAAAGCAAAGACTTCGCTTACGATATTAGCTACAGTTTCTTCTTCTTCGTTGTTTGAAACATAGTTTTCTACATATGTTACTTGACTATGCTGATCAGCAACTAATAATACGTGATTATAAAGCGCCGCTTCATTGTCTTCTTGCCAAAACACAACTTGAATTGGCTCATCTACTACTACGTTTTTCGGAACGTATAAAAATACACCACTATTTAATAGAGCAGCATGGCGTGCCGTTAATTTGTTCTCATCTACAGAAACACCATCTTGCATGAAGTATTTTTGAACTAAGTCACTGTGTTCTTCCATAGCTGTAAAGATGTCTTCAAAGATTACACCTTTAGCTTTCAAGTCTTCACTTAATTTTGCATAAGCAACATCATTATTACGAACAACGATTATGTTGCGGTCTTCAACGCCTTCGCCTAGAAGTACACGAATTTTTTCAGGTAGTTCATCAAAGCTATCGATGTTGTTACCTGCTACATCGTGCTTGAAATTCGTGAAATTCCAGTTACGAATGCGTGTTTTTTCTAATTTAGGCATTGGCAGCTCTTCAGCTAAATCAAATGCCTTTAAGCGAATATCTTTAAACCAAGCTGGTTCGTTTCGTTTCTCTGAATATTCCGTGACATATTGCTTGTCATAAGGTAAATGTGTTTCCACTGCCATTCGTTACCCTCCTATCGTGTTATGCTTTTTGGCCTACTGTTTCGTCGTCAATTCCTAGTTCTTCTTTAATCCAGTCATAACCTTCAGCCTCTAGGCGGTGTGCTAGTTCTGGACCACCAGATTTAACAACGCGACCTTGCATCATAACGTGTACGTGGTCTGGTGTGATGTAATCAAGTAAACGCTGATAGTGTGTAATGATTAAGCAACCAAATTTCTCATCGCGCATTTGGTTAATACCATTAGAAACTACTTTTAACGCGTCGATGTCTAGACCAGAGTCAATTTCGTCTAAAATCCCGATTGCTGGTTTTAACATCATAAGCTGTAAAATTTCGTTACGCTTTTTCTCACCACCAGAGAAACCTTCGTTTAGGTAACGCTGTGCCATATTTTTATCGATTTCTAATGAATCCATTGTTGCATCCATTTCTTTAATGAACTTCATTAATGGAATTTCATCGCCTTCTTCGCGTTGTGCATTAATAGATGAACGTAAGAAATCAGAGTTTGTTACACCACTGATCTCACTTGGATACTGCATTGCTAGGAATAGACCAGCTTGAGCACGCTCATCAACTTCCATTTCTAGTACATCTTCACCATCTAAAAGTACTTGACCTTTAGTTACTTCATACTTAGGGTGACCCATAATAGCACTAGCTAAAGTTGATTTACCTGTACCGTTCGGGCCCATTACCGCGTGGAATTCTCCACCATTAATTGTAAGGTTTACACCTTTTAAAATCTCTTCTCCTTCGATTTCAACATGAAGATCTTTAATCTCTAAAGTTGATCCTGCCATTTGAATACCTCCAATTTCTATTAATTCAATGTCTGGTCATTCTCAATTTATTATCATTATTAGTTTAAAACATTTCCAAAGTATATTCAACTTATTCACTAAGAATAACCAACCATTACCTACCTTCTCCATTATAGTAAAAAATACGACGAATTTAAACGAAAACCGCTTCGATGCAACAAAACAATTTATATAAATGAGAATTTCTTTTTCAAAAATGATAAAGGCTGGTTACTCATTTTAATATTGCTACGTCAAATTGCTTCGCTTAACGTCTCATAACCTTTACTTAACCATTCTTGTCCCTTTGATATGAGGTCATATCCCTGTATAAAAAACGGCCTCGATTAAATCGAGGCCGTTCACTAAAGGTCTTTTCTATAAATAAACTTTGGTATCAACTAAATTAACTTTTTCGAAAAATTATCATATATTATTTTAACGGTGAATCATCCGATCAACTTCTGAAACCATCACTTGTGATTTTTGGTATTCTTGCTCTCTGCGTTTTTCAACAGCCAATCTGTAATCTAATTTTCGACTATACTCTTGGTACCCAATCCCATGAGACTGTTGCATCGCTTTTTCCATATCACTTGTGTAATTCATGTCAATCTGTAAAATGACTAAATCATCCTTTCGTTTTGTTTACATTTATAAGAATAACACGTGACAAGTTTATTCTAAAAATGCTATTTAAACAGATTATTAGAGCTGAAGAAGGGTGTGAACATATCCAATTATGTTCACACCCTTTCTTTGCATAATACATATAAGAAGCTCTAATTTATTAGCAAATACTCTAAATTTGGAAAATTATTCGTTTACAGGTACAATCGCACCTTCATACTCTTCTTCCATAAATGTTTGAATTTCCTCTGAACGTAGTACTTCTACTAGTGTGTGTAACGCTTCTAAATCTTCATTTTCTGCACGCGTTGCAATAACATTAACATATGGTGATTCGGAACCTTCTAGAATCACTGCATCTTCAGTTGGAACAAGTCCTGCTTCAATCGCATAGTTAGTATTAATTGCTACAAGTGCATCTTCTTCACGCTCATAAAATTCAGGTAATAAGCCTGCTTCAATACTTGGGTCAAACTCTAAGCCATAAGGATTCTCTACTACATCATCAATTTCAGCAGCCACTGGGTCAACCTCTGGGTCAAGCTCGACTAGACCATTTTCCTGTAGTAACGATAAAATACGACCATGGTCAGCAACCGAACGACTCATAATAACTTCTGTACCTTCTTCAATTTCATCTAAGCCTGTAATATTTTTTGAATAAATACCCATTGGTTCTATATGGATTCCACCAAGATGAACAAAATCATAACCTACCTCAGCAATTTGATCCTCTAAATAAGGA
The DNA here is from genome assembly GCF_000269905.1 of Alkalibacillus haloalkaliphilus C5. Lineage (GTDB taxonomy): Bacteria > Bacillota > Bacilli > Bacillales > Alkalibacillaceae > Alkalibacillus > Alkalibacillus haloalkaliphilus_A. The sequence continues at coordinate 23,204 of NZ_AKIF01000008.1, read as the reverse complement.
ATGTGCTGAAAGTAGTTCGCATCTAATGTGCCGTTCTCTAAGTCTTCATTCGGTAATACATAATCTTGGTAAACTTCAATTTCTAACTCAATTCCTTCTTCCTCTAATAAAGGCTTTGCCTCTTCTAGCACTTCAGAGTGAGGTACGTTTGATGAACCAACTGTAATTTCAACTGGCCCTTCATCTCCTCCTTCTGCTTCCCCTGTTCCGCATGCTGCTAATACAACAGCTAGAAATGCTACTAATAGTGCTGAATATAATTTTTTCATCTGTAAAACTCCCCTCAAATTTTAAATATATTATTATGACAAGTTTGTGTTATCACAAGCTTGTTATTAACGGTGATCGACTTTTCTTGAAGACCAATCTCCAAGAAACTGAAAGATAAATACAATAACAACGATAAATATTGTACATAAAAATACAACATCAAAGTTACGTCTTTGGAAGCCTTGCATATAAGCTAAGTCACCTAGACCGCCAGCTCCTATTACACCAGCCATCGCGGTATAGCTAATAAGCGCGATCGCTGTAACGGTAATACCAGAGATTAACGCTGGCATCGATTCTGGTAATAGTACTTTAAAAATGATCGTATGGGCTTTAGCCCCCATTGCTTGTGCCGCTTCGATGACACCTTTATCCACTTCTTTTAACGCAATTTCAACAAGCCGTGCGTAAAATGGTGCTGCACCAATAATAAGTGCTGGTAATGCGGCATTTGGTCCGCGGATTGTACCCACTAAGAAATCAGTAAATGGGAATAATAATAAAATTAATATGATAAACGGAATTGCACGAAAAACATTTACTACTGATGCTGTAATTGAATTGATGATTGAGTTTTGCCATAAGTTCCCGCGATTTGTTAAATACAGTAACAAACCTAACAATATCCCTAAAATAAATGTGCCAATAACAGAAATAATCGTCATGTAGAACGTTTCATAAGTTGCAACCCACATTTGATCCATTTGCACATTTGGAAATATGTCATTAAACATGCTTTAACACCTCTACTTCCACACCAGAAGCTTCAATATATTGAATCGCTTCTTCAATCACGTTCGCTCGCCTTTTATTTCAACGTAAAGTGTGCCATAAGCCCCTTCTTGTGTCGGTGAAATCGAACCTTGTAATATATTGATCGCAACATCTAGTTGCTTTGATACTTCACTAATTAACGCTCGCTTCGCATTGTTGCCGATGAAGTGTAATTTAACAACTTCTGATTGTTCATCATCAGTTATAAATTCATCTAAACGATCGATTTGATGCTCAAGCGGACTTAATTGCTGCACGAATCGTTTCGTCGTCTTAGATTGTGGCTTAACAAAGACATTTAGCACTTCACCTTGCTCAACGACTTGACCTTGTTCCATAACTGCAACTCTATGACAAACTTTCTGAATAACGTGCATTTCGTGTGTAATTAAAATGATCGTTAAATTCAACTTTTCATTGATTGAAACTAATAAGTCTAAAATATCATCAGTTGTCTCAGGGTCTAACGCTGATGTTGCTTCATCACAAAGCAACACTGTTGGATCATTAGCTAATGCACGAGCAATGCCAACACGTTGTTTTTGACCACCACTTAATTGTGATGGATAAGAGTTTTCCCGACCTTTTAATCCGACAAGTTCAATTAACTCTTGAACCTTTTCTTCTCGGTCATTTTTCTGCACCCCAGCTATTTCTAAAGGGAATGCAATATTTTCAAATACTGTACGTGACCAAAGTAAGTTGAAATGTTGGAAAATCATACCGATCTTTTGTCGTTTTTTACGTAACGGTTCTTTCTTTAATGCTGCAATATCTTGATCGTCTAAAATGATTTCTCCTTCAGATGGATCTTCTAGACGATTTATTAAACGAATGAACGTACTCTTACCCGCTCCGCTATAACCGATGACACCGAATATTTCACCTTTTGGAATATCGATTGAGACATCATCTACAGCATTTACGGTTTGGTCTTTCGTTTTAAATACCTTGGACAGGTTTTTTATTGAAATCAAATTATTCCCCTCCTAGAACGACTCTTCACATATTAGTCGTCTTAGTTCTACCCCCAAAATAAGAAAACCTCTCTGCTCGATAAGAGAACAGAGAGGTTAAGAAATGGCTAACCTTTTTGTTCTCTTATCTTTCAAAGCATTTGCTTTGAAGGAATTAGCACCTATTATGCAAAGCATAACGGTTGCCGGGCTTCGTCGGGCCAGTCCCTCCACCACTCTTGATAAGAGATTAACATTTTATTATTTTAGTAGTTTTATACGTTACTAGACTAATGTGTTAACAAATAAAAAAACTCTCTTGTAAGAACAAGAAAGAGTAAAGATCTCAATCTTATCTTACAATGTGTAAACATTGTAGGAATTAGCACCTATTATGCAGAACATAACGGTTGCCGGGCTTCAAAGGGCCTTTTCCCTCCACCACTCTTGATAAGAATTCATATATTCAACTTTCGATAAATTGTATGTTAGCATAGGTTATGGAACTCGTCAATTAAATTTTCAAAAAAAGTATTAACCTTTTCTTTTAATATTTGTTTAAATTATAATTAAGAGAAAACATAAAAAAGGATGAGAGTCATGAAAGCACCATTATTCGAACTACCATATTTAGATCGTGATGAATCATTTAAGTTGGAGGACGTTATTGGAGAGAAAGTGATTATTTTAACTTTTTGGGTATCTTGGTGTCCTGACTGTTCCAGAGATATGCCGAAAAAAGAACAGTTTTATAAAACAATGCGTAACGATAATATTGAGATGTTATCAATCAACGTGCCAGGGCGTGAGCGTGATGAAGGAGAAGCCGAAAAGTTTCAAGATCAATTTTTAACGCAACCGTCTTTAAAAGACCGTGGTACAGAGGTTTATGACCTCTTTGAATGCGACTCTGTTCCAACAACTGTAGTTATTGATTTAGAAGGTAATGTTGTAGGTAAGTTCGGTGATAAGGATGATTTTGTAGAAGTTATAAAAATCGTAGGAGATTACTTCCCAACTCGCTAAAAAAAGACTCTGTTGAAGGTTCTAATAAACCTTTAACAGAGCCTAATTTTCGATTAAGTAAGGACCCATTTCTTTTAGTAAGTAAGGAACTGAATTAAATGTATAAAGCCTGTCCACTGGTTCACCTTCTTTAAATACGATTAAACAAGGCACACTTTTAATATTGAAATGCTGCATAAAATCAGGTGCCAATGTGGCATTCAATTCAAAGAACGTTTCTTTCTCTAATGTTTCCTCAATGTAAGTCAACATCCTCTTCGCCACTTTACACGTACCACAAAAAGGACTATTAACAAATAAAATATGATAACTTTTCTTGCGAATTATAAACTGGGCTTGCTCTCGATTAATTTCTTGCATCACGTTCTGACCCTTTCAAATAGTCTATCTTCACGTTAAAGTTTGCTGATTGCAATATTGATGCTAACACGTGCTCAGGTGTATCTTCAACTTGACGATATTTCGGGTCAATGAACAAGTTTTCAGCATGGGAAAGTTCTTGATTCAATAACTTACGCAGCTGTTTCCCTGGATCGTCTGTATCCGTAAAAATAAATACATCACGGTCAAAAAGCATAAATTCATCAATTAATTCATCTAAAGCAAAAGCACTTAACGTGCCATAAGTACAAATAATCTCTTCTTTATTTGCCAACACTTTTTCGATTTTCTTTCGATCTTGCTTACCCTCAACGATTAATACTTGTGGTAAGGATTCTACTTCCATAGCTTCACACCTACTTGTCATTGCTGTGAAAACAATACATATTATCATTATATTATGTTTAATGATAAGTATTAAAAAGACTGATCCTTTTACAGGAATCAGCCTTTCTTACAATATATTATTCGTCTTCAGTCATTTCTTTATAAGCATCAGCATCCATTAAGTCGTCAAGCTGTGACTTGTCACTTGGTTCTACAACGATCATCCATGCTTGCTCATAAGGAGATTCATTTACATATTCAGGGCTATCTTCTAGCTCTTCGTTAACTTCGACTACTTTACCTGTAACAGGAGCATAAAGCTCTGAAACTGTTTTAACAGATTCAACGCTACCAAATGGTTCGTCTAATTCAATCTCGTCACCTACTTCTGGTAACTCAACAAATACGATATCGCCAAGCTCTGATTGTGCGAAGTCTGTAATTCCGATACGTAGTTTTTCTCCTTCTTCTTTTACCCATTCGTGTTCTTCAGAATAACGTAAGTCTTTTCGTAAACTCATTTCTGACCCTCCATTAAAATCGATATCACATATTTATCATACAACAAACAACTCGTTAATGCATTACCTCTAGTTTATTATTTCCAAGTTTGGTCAAATTGCTCTTCTTTAAAACCTACCGTTACTTGTTCACCATCTGTTGTGATCGGGCGTTTAATTAACATACCATCAGAAGCGAGTAAGTCAACTTGCTCTGACTCAGGCATACTTTTTAGCTTATCTTTCAACCCTAATTCACGATACTTCTTTCCTGATGTGTTAAAAAACTTCTTAACAGGTAATTCGCTCTTTTGAATAAGATCTTCTAACGTTTCTTTCGAAGGTGGGTTGTCCACAATATGTACAGATTCATATGATACTTCATTTTCATCCAGCCATTTAAGAGCTTTGCGACACGTTCCACACTTCGGGTACTGATAAACGGTTAAAGCCATATATGACACCTCCTCATTGTGATTTTACCATAAGAGATTGGATCCCTCACTTGATAAGCATAGGTCTTGTTGATTCATTTATCGGCGGAATATTTTAATTTTCGCCGAATTATAGACATTTTCGGCGGAATATCAACAAAAACGCTGACATTACAGTTTCTACCAAATCAAAAGCACTAACCATTTAGTGGTCAGTGCTTTTGTAAGGTTAAAACATTATACGAAATATTTTTCTTCTTCGATTAACGTGCTTGCGATTTCACGCTTCTTCTCAATTACATTAATGTGCTCACGACGCGTTAACTTACGAAGGGCTGATAGCATCATACGTAGGTTATCGCCTTCTTCAACTGCAATTAACGTTTCTTTCGCATGAGCTTCGATCTTGTTCATCGTCTCTTCTACGAATACTTGAGTGTAAAGAAGCTTTTGCTTGCTCTTCTCTTCACCATCTCTTGCAATAGCTTTAGCTGTACGTAGAATAGCAGATTCCATGTTATAAACGTCAGCTGCAATGTCTGCAATGTTAGATAGTAGTTCTTGTTCTTGCTCTAACTTTTCTTGATATTTTTGAGCCGCAATACCAGCTGATAGTAGACCAATTTTCTTAGCGTTGCCTACAAGGTATTTCTCTTGTTCTAACGCTTCGTCACCAGGTGTTTCTGGCATCATAGCCATTAATTCATTTTGTAGACCCATTGCTTTTTCCAGTAATGGAAGCTCGCCTTTCATTGCTTTCTTCATGAACGTTCCTGGTACTAGTAGGCGGTTAATCTCGTTTGTACCTTCGAAAATTCGATTAATTCTTGAATCACGGTAAATTCGCTCTACTTCATACTCTGCCATAAAGCCGTAACCACCATGAATCTGTACCGCTTCATCCGCTACGTAGTCTAGCAATTCAGTTGCTGTATATTTGTTCATTGAGCACTCAATCGCATACTCCGCAATACCTTTTGCAACAGCAGAACCGTCATTCAGCTCTTCTTTAGAGAGCTGGCCTAGACGTGACTCAAATAAACCTACTGTACGGTATACCGCACTTTCGTTAGCATACGTCTGTGTCGCCATATTTGCTAACTTCTCTTGAATTAATGAGAAGCTTGAAATCGGTGTTTGGAACTGTTTACGCTCATTTGCGTACTGAACAGCTAATTCTAGTGCACGCTTAGCACCACCAACACCACCGATCGCTAACTTATAACGACCAACGTTTAAAATGTTGAATGCGATCACGTGACCTCGGCCAATTTCACCTAATACGTTTTCAACTGGAACTTGGGCATCCTCAAGTACTAACGTACGAGTTGAGGAAGACTTAATCCCCATCTTCTTCTCTTCAGGACCAGTTGAAACGCCTGGGAAGTCACGCTCTACGATAAATGCAGAGAACTTCTCTCCATCAATTTTAGCGTATACAACGAAAACATCAGCAAATGCAGAGTTTGTGATCCACTGCTTTTCACCGTTTAACACATAATGTGTACCTTCTTCGTTTAGTACTGCTGTTGTTTTAGCACCTAATGCGTCTGAACCTGAACCTGGCTCAGTAAGTGCGTATGCTGCAATCTTTTCACCCGTTGCTAAAGAAGGTAGATATTTTTGCTTTTGTTCTTCGTTACCGAAAAATACGATTGGAAGTGAACCAATCCCTACGTGCGCACCGTGTGTAATTGAGAAACCACCTGCAAGTGACATTTTCTCAGTTACTAATGATGACGTGATCTTATCAAGTTCCAAACCACCATACTCTTCTGGTACGTCAATCCCTAATAAACCTAGTTCACCTGCTTTTTGTAAAAGAGTTACTGACTTATCAAATTCATGATTTTCTAAGTCTTCTAGTACTGGCCATACGTCGTTTTTAATATATTCTTCAGTCGTCTTGGCAATCATTTTATGTTCATCATTGAAATCCTCAGGTGTTAAAACCTCATCTGGATCTACATCTTCAACTAAGAATGAGCCACCTTTTAATAACTTTTCATCGATCATTATAATTCCCCCTATATGCTTAAATTATAGTAATTCAAATACTCCAGCAGCGCCCATACCGCCACCGATACACATCGTAACGACACCATACTTCACGTCACGGCGTTTCATCTCATGGATTAGCGATAACGTGAGTTTAGTACCTGTGCAACCTAATGGGTGACCTAATGCGATTGCACCACCGTTAACGTTAACGATGTCTTCATTTAAGTTTAATTCACGGCAAACTTGTAAAGCTTGAGAAGCGAATGCTTCATTTAGCTCAAATAAACCAATGTCGTCTAAAGAAAGACCAGCTAGCTCTACAGCTTTAGGAATTGCTTCAACTGGACCGACACCCATTACTTCTGGTTCTACACCAGCAACAGTAAATGAGCGGAATTTAGCCATAGGCTGAAGTCCTTCTTTTTCAGCTTTTTCACGGTCCATTACTAACACAGATGCAGCACCATCACTCATTTGTGACGAGTTACCTGCTGTAACAGAACCTTTCACATTGAAAGCTGGCTTTAACTTCGCTAAACCTTCCATACTCGTACCTTCACGCACACCTTCGTCTTTTGAAAGTGTTACTGTTCGCTCTTGAACTTTGTTATCTGGTCCAATTGTTCGATCTGTCACTTCAAATGGGACAATTTCGTCATCGAATTTTCCTTCAGCAAGAGCCTTTGCTGCTCTTTCGTGACTGCGAACTGCAAAAGCGTCTTGATCTTCACGGCTAACACCGTAACGATTGGCGACTTCTTCAGCTGTATGACCCATACTCATATAATATTCTGGCGCTTCATCAACTAAAGTTGGGTTTGGCTTAATCACATTACCGCCCATTGGAATCATCGACATTGACTCTGCTCCACCGGCAATGATCGTGTCAGAATAGCCTAGCATAATACGCTCTGCTGCATAGGCAATACTTTGTAGTCCAGAAGAGCAATAACGGTTAATTGTAATGCCTGGTACATCATTGTCTAATCCAGCTAATCCAGCAATTTGTCTAGCCATATTCATACCTTGCTCAGCTTCTGGCATGGCACATCCAATAATGACATCATCAACATTGCCATCGTAATTGTTAGCACGCTTTAACGTTTCTTTAACTGTTAATGCAGCTAAATCGTCTGGACGTGTATGAGCAAGTGTTCCTTTATTTGCTTTACCAACAGGTGTTCTTGCACCTGATACAATAACTGCTTCTCTCACGATTGATCCTCCTCTTACGTTGGATTTTTATTAATTACGTAAAGGCTTACCTTTTTGTAACATGTGAATCATACGTTCTTGTGTCTTTTGTTCACCGACTAAGCTTAAGAATGCTTCACGCTCTAAATCTAATAAATACTGTTCTTCTACTTGTGTTCCAGGTTTAATTTGGCCACCAGCTAATACGTTTGCTAGCTTCTTAGCAATCTTAATATCATGTTCTGAAGCATAGCCGCTTAACTGCATTTGCTTAGCACCTAATACCATTGTTGCGTAACCTGCCTCACCAACAACGGGTACTTTTTCATGCTTCGGTGCTTGGTATCCACCTTTGTCTAAAGCAAGTACTTGGTTCTTCGCGTCATAAATTTGGTGATCGCCGTTTAAGCTAATTGCCTCTGGCCCATTTAGGAAACCATGTTCAACCGCTTCAGATGCAGACGTTGATACTTTGCCTGTTGCAATCTTTTCAAAGACGTCATTTGCAACTTTTTGTAAGTCTAAATCAACACCTTCAGGTAGGCCTTTTAACTGGTTAATGTAGAACTCTTTGTTTCCACCACCACCAGGGATTAGACCAACACCAGCTTCAACTAAGCCCATATAAGTTTCAGGTGAAGCTTGTTGTGCTGCAGTCGGAAGTACAATTTCTGTACCGCCACCAAGTGTCATACCATGTGGTGCGGCAACAACTGGCTTTTCGTTGAATTTAATGTTTTGCATCGCTTGTTGGAACTGTTTAATAACGATGTCGATCTCAAAGAAGTTAAACTCTTGAGCTTCCATTAAAATCATGGCTAAGTTTGCACCAACACAGAAGTTTTTACCTTGGTTACCGATTACTAAACCGCGGTAATTATTGTTTACTTCTTCAAGTGATTGGTTAATCATTTGAATAACATCTAAACCAATTGAGTTATTTGGGGATGTGAATTCTAGTAAAGCAACATCATCGCCAATATCTATTAAACTAGCGCCACTATTCTTCTTAATGACACCATTAGCCTCTTTATGAAGTTTTAAATTAATTTCTTTTTCATTTACTTTCTTCTCAACATATTCACCATTATGGTAGAAATATAGTTTGCCGTTTTCACGCTTGTAGAACGTTTCAAAGCCGTTGTCTAACATGTCTGTAACCCAAGCTGGGACTTCGGAACCTTCTTCTTGCATACCTTTAACCGATTTCTCAACGTCGATTGCATCCCACATTTCAAATGGACCGATTTCCCAGCCGAAGCCCCACTTCATAGCGTCATCGATCTGCGTTATATCATCAGCAATTTCACCTAAAAGTTCTGCTGAGTAAATGAGTGTCGGCTTCGAAATGTTCCACACTAAGTCACCAGCACGGTCACCTTTAGCTGATACAAGCGCTTTCAACTTACGCTTCGGTCCCTTTTCTTGCTTAGCAGCACCAGAAGCTTGTGTTTTAAGCTTTTGTTGTTCGTGATCATATTCAAGTGTTTCAGGGTTTAATTCGTAAATGACACTACCTTTTTCACCTTTTTGCTTTTGGTAGAACCCTTTGCCTGATTTAGCACCTAACATGCCTTTTTCATTCATTTGTTTCATGAAATCAGGTACGTCGAATACTTTTTGTTCTTCACCTTCGACTTTGTCATAAACATTTTTAGCAACGTGGATAAATGTATCTAAACCGACTACGTCAAGTGTACGGAATGTTGCACTCTTCGGACGGCCAATCATTGGTCCTGTCACAGAGTCTACCTCACCGACACTATAGCCACCTCTTAGCATTTCTTGTACAGTGACTAGTAAGCCGTATGTACCAATACGGTTTGCGATAAAGTTAGGTGTATCTTTTGCTTCGACTACACCTTTTCCTAATACATCTTCGCTAAAGCGCTTCATGTTCTCTAACACTTCTGAGTCCGTATCTTTCGTCGGAATAACTTCTAATAACTTTAAGTAACGTGGTGGGTTAAAGAAGTGCGTACCTAAGAAATGTTTCTTAAAGTCTTCTGAACGCCCTTCAGCCATTGCTTCAATTGAAATACCTGACGTATTTGAACTCACGATACTACCTTCTGAGCGGTGTTCATCAACTTGAGCGTAAACCTTTTGTTTAATCTCTAAGTTTTCAACAACGACTTCGATTATCCAATCGACGTCTTTTAAATCTTTCATGTTGTCTTCAAAGTTACCAACTGAAATTAGATCTAAACTTTTCTTCGTCGTAATTGGAGATGGATTTTGTTTTAATAACTTTTTCTTGTTTTCTGCCGCAATTTTATTGCGCACACGTGATCTTGTTTCTCTTCTTCTGATAAATCTTTAGGAACAATATCAAGCATTAACGTAGGAATGCCTAAATTCGCTAAATGCGCTGCAATTCCTGCTCCCATTACCCCTGAACCTAGGACTGCTGCGCGCTTAATTCTTCCGTTCATGAATGCTCCCCCTATCCGTTATTTAGTTTGAATGAATACTCATTCATTTTTGTTTAAAAAATTTTGGATAGCAAGCTATCCAAAAAATTCATCTATTTATACTATAAAATATTTTCAGACATTTCGCAAACATTTATCTACAATAAAATTTATTTCTTAAATACACCTCTTAAAACGAATAAAACATTTGCTGGTCTTTCCGCTAGACGACGCATATTATATCCAAACCAATCACGGCCATAAGGTACATAAACTCTTACGTTATAACCTTGGTCAACTAAACTTTCTTTAAGCTCATTTCTCATGCCATATAACATTTGGAATTCGAATTGGCCATTTAGAATATTATTTTCTTTAACATATTGCTTCGTAAATTCGATCATTGCATCATCGTGTGATCCAAGAGCAGTGAAGTTGCCGTTATTTAAATGCAAAGCAATCAGATTCTTCAAGTTCTCATCAACGTCTTTCTTTTCAGGATAAGCGACTTCAGCTGACTCTTTATAGGCACCTTTAACTAATCTTATATTAGGGCTGTACTTATTTAAACGTTGTAAATCGTCTTCAGTACGATACAAATATGACTGTAGTACAGTACTTAATAAATCGTACTCTTCTTTTAACGTTTCGAAAATGTTTAATGTCTTATCACAACGCTCGTAGTCTTCCATATCGATTGTAACTAGTACATTATGTTCTTTACCTGCATCTAAAATTCGGCGCATGTTATTTAATACTAGATCATCAGAAATATCAAGACCCATAGACGTCATTTTGACTGACACTTGAGAATCTAAGTTTAATTTATCAATTACTTTAATCGATTTAATTGTTTCTTTTGTGCGCTCAATAGCTTCTTCCTTATCAGTTACATATTCACCTAGATGGTCTAATGTGACTGACATTCCTTTTTGGTTTAGCTCTCGAATCTTTTCAGCCGCATGGCCAATATTCGTTCCTGCAACGAAACGGCTCGCCCCAAATCTAAATCCATAACGCTTCGCAAGCGCTGTTAACAATTTATTGTTAGATAAAAATAAGAAAAATTGGCGTAATACTTTCTCCATGTCTACTCCCCCAGTCGTAAGTGCATTTCTATGAAACCGTTTTCTATTTTATCATTTCCTGACTGAAATTTTAATTATTTTTTGTAAAATGTGTTGGTGGAAAAATTACACCATCCAATTATAACCCTCTTGAACAAAACAATTGTAGCTCCTATCGCTACATCAAAACGCTTCGCTTTCACCCGCAGGGCACAAGTGCAACATCTGCTCATGCTCCCTACGGTCGCTTGTCGCAGTGTTTTCTTTGCCGGGGCACGGCTCGATCCAGGCAACTTCATAGAAACTGCACCTTTGAAACTTGCACCGAGGAAGCTGCTCCGAAGCATTACTTGTAGACGCAGGTGCATCACTCGGCCCAAAAAGCGTGGCCTGTATTTCCTTTTCTTTTCAATATTGTAATTTTATTCGTGAAACAAAAGGCTCTAAAAAATTTTTTAAAAAAGCTAAGCACCATTCGTGATTGATATGACGCCAATCTCCGAGGGAGTCTACGCATTTTGATTCCCCTTTGCGTTGTTCACTTAATACACAAGCATTTTTATCACTTTTGTCCTGTACCATTTTATTCTGTTAGAGATATTGAAGATCCATTTTCGCTATATCAAATATCAACAAAAAACGTAAACAGAGGACAAAAATAAAAAAGCACTAAACTTCATGTTGAGAAGCTTAGTGCTTGTATGCTTTATTAATTTGTTACATCATAACCTTGTTCTTCAATTGCTTCTTTAACCTCTTCAGTGCTAACAGTGTCTTCATCAAAGCTTACATCAACTTTACCGCTGTCTAAATGAACTTCTACAGAAGCAATGCCGTCTAAGTTTTTCAGTGCACCTTGTACTGCTTGTTTACAATTACCACAAGACATACCTTGTACATTAAGAGTTAATTCCATCTAATGTTCCCTACCTTTCAACCTTTTCTTTATTATTGCGTATTTTCTGATACTTTTCAATCATAAACTACTATTCCGGCATTGGAGTTGGTGTAGGTTCTAAGCCTGTATCTTCATACTGAGCATCAATGGCTTCACGGATTTCTACTATGTCGTAACCTTCATCATACATTTGTTTAGCCTCACGGGCTATATCAACACAGATCGTTCAACCAAAGCCCATTTGATCAATTTCAGCTATACCATCATTAACACCTTCTACAAAACAGTCACGATTGCTTTCATGCTCCATCTCGTAACACCCACAATAACAAGGCATGTAAGATAGTAAATCACCGTAATGAATCGCAATTTCATATGCTTCTTTCATCGGTTCCAATGCTTCGTCTTTAAAAACATCAGCTAGTTGCGGTGACCAAGCTTGTTCTTCTACATTATAAGTTAACCCTTCTAATGAAGAATCATACTTAATACCTTCCTCATTCTCGCTAATTGGGTCGGAGCATGCAGTCAACATTATCAGTAGAAGGACTATTATTAGGAAGTAATTCTTCATCGTCTAATTCCTTTCTAATACATTGTACAAATTCAATATATCATAATAGTTTGTACTATTTTTTATCAATTTAATTACGATTTAACTTGATCAATTGCTTTCACCATCGTCTCTTCTATATCTTGTGCGAATTGTGTTACCTCTTCTTTTTCAATATAGCTTAATAAAACTGTTGGTTTCGGCATACCGATCTTCGTCGTTCCTTCACTTTCATAAACAACCACTTTACATGGTAAGAAGTAACTTACTTTTTCCTCCATTCCTAATACTTCTTTTGCTGCTTTCGGATTACAAACTTCTAGAATACGGTAAGTTTGATCAAAGTCATCAAACCCTTTTTGGTGTAGTGTTTCTTTAACATCAAAATCCCACAACACACCGAATTTCACCTCTTGCAGTGAGTGCGTTAATGCTTCAACCGCTTCGTCTACTGACTTATGCGTCGTAACCGTATAATCAAACATGGCAATCCCTCCATTATTATTCATTTATTTTCAGTCTACCCAATATAGTAGGTATTGAAATCTTTTAGTAAATCGTAATAATTACTATTTACAAATCGTAATCGTTACGATATAATTCGTTATGGTTACTTAAAAAACGGAAAAACAGTAAAGGGAGAGAAACAAGTTGAAACTACTTAAAGGGATTATTTTTATTACTCTTTTATTTACTTTAGCCGCTTGTGGTGGAGAAGCTGAAGAAGAAACTACAGCTGATGAAAATGGGGATTCTCAGTCAGAAGAAACTGCAGATGAAGAAATAATTGAAGAAGAACTAGGAACGATTGTTACTTCACTTTACCCGATTGAATATATCATTTCAGAAATTGCTGGGGACTTAGTTGATGTAGAAACAGTAATCCCTCCAGGCGCAGATGCTCACGTATATGAACCATCTACAAGAGAAATGATCGAATTAGCAGATAGCGATGCTTTCTTCTATATCGGTGAAGGTATGGAAGTATTCGCTGAGACGATGGCGAATACGATTGAAGATGAAGGTGTTTATACATTAGCCCTTTCAAAATATGAAGAAGAACTATTCATGGAGTATGATGACGACCATGGCCATGATCATGACCACGGTCATGAAGATGATCATAACCATGAGGATGATCACAGTCATGAAGACGATCACAGCCATGAAGACGATCACAACCATGAAGATGATCACAATCATGAAGACGATCACAACCATGAAGACGAAGATCATGACCACGGTGACTATGATCCACACTTTTGGTTAGATCCATCTCGTATGATTGCGGTTGGTCAAGTGATTTTAGATGAACTTAAGGACACTTACCCAGATCACGCTGATTTACTAGAAGAAAACTATGAGCAATTTTCTAATAACATGTTAGAGTTAGACACGACGTTCCAAGAAGCTTTAACTGTTGACGAAGATGTTAATATTTTAGTTGCTCACAAAGCTTTCGGTTATTGGGAACAAGCATATGGTATTAACCAATATGGCATTCGTGGTTTATCATCATCTCAAGAACCATCACAGCGGGAGCTTCAAGAGCTTTTTGAGTCGTTAGACGACTTAAATATTCATCATGTCATTTTGGAAAAGAATCGCGAAGACCGTTTAGCCCAAACGATTGCGGATGAATTTGATCTAGCTGTGTATGAACTTCACAACTTAGAAACATTGACAGAAGAAGATATCGAAAATGGCAATGATTATATTGATATTATGCTAGAAAACCTAGACATTTTACTAGAAACAATTGAAGAATAATATGTTATGATAATAAAGGCGAAAAGCGAACTATTTATAGTTCGCCCATCGCCTTTCTTTTCTTGTTGAAAGTTATTTTTTTATCACCTCTTTGGAAGGAGGATTAACAATGGCGAATTTAATTACTGTTAACGGTGTGACGCACCGATATGATAAACACAAAGTGCTTGAAGATGTTAGTTTCACAATTGAAAAAGGATCATTCGTCGGTTTGGTCGGTCCAAATGGTTCTGGTAAAACGACAATTATTAAACTAATTCTTGGACTTGAGAAGCTACAGAAAGGCTCGATTGAAGCATTCGGAAAGCCAATCGAAAAGTTTCACAATAAAGGGCATGTTAGTTTCGTCTCACAAAAAGCCAACTCGTTTAGTCGAGGGTTTCCTGCAACGGCTAAAGAGGTCGTTAGTATGGGGTTAACGTCTAAAGTGAGCTTACTTCGCCCAACTACTAAAAAATATGAGTATTTAATTTTTGAAGCATTAGATCGCGTCAATATGATGGAGTATGCTAATCATAATATTGGTGATTTATCTGGCGGTCAGCAACAACGAATTTTCATCGCGCGTGCGATTGTTAATAACCCAAGTCTATTAATCTTAGATGAGCCAACAGTTGGAGTTGATACAGAAAACGTCGAGCAATTCTATCAACTACTATCTCAATTAAATGAAGAGTTAGGGATTACGCTAATTCTCGTTTCACACGATATCGGAACAATTACGACACATGTTACTGACTTATTATGCTTAAACAAATCTGTCCATTATCACGGTAACCCAAGTGACTTTGAACATATGACAGATGAGCAAAGGTCAAAAATTTATGGACACGACATGCACACCATTACGCATGATCATTAACGTCGATTGGAGGGGCAATTGTGTTAGATGCTATATTAAACTTTGAAATTTTACGAAATACGTTTTATACCGGATTAATTGTTGGTTTGCTTGCCCCTTTATTAGGGACATTTATTGTTGTACGTCGCTTGTCACTCATCGCAGATGGATTATCTCACGTGACGTTAGCCGGAATTTCTTTTGGCTTATTTATGCAAAAGAAATATACACTTCTTGCTTTGACACCTTTTCACACCGGAATTATCTTCTCGATTATTGGTGCGATTGTCATTGAAAATTTACGTGGGGTGTATAAGGCCTTCCAAGAGATTGCAATTCCAATCACGTTATCAATTGGTGTCGGTTTAAGTGTCGTATTTATTGCGATGGCTGATGGAATCAACACGGATATATATGCGTATTTATTCGGCTCAGTCGCTGCTGTTAGCCGTTCTGATCTATATTTAGTTTTATTTACTGCTGTTTTCGTAATTGTTGTGATCACTTTCTTATATAAAGAACTGTTTGCTTTATCATTTGATGAAGAATTCGCTACAGTATCTGGTATACGTGCTAAAATTATTCATTATTTATTTATCATTATGACAGCTTTAGTCATTGCTGCATCAATTCGAATTGTTGGTGTTTTACTAGTATCTGCCTTAATGACTCTACCAGTTGCTACAGCAATGCGTATAGCAAAAAGCTTTAAACAAACGATTGTCTATAGTATCATTTTTGGTGAAGTTGCTGTTATAATAGGTTTAATTACAGGTTATTATTTAGAGATTCCACCAGGTGGAACAATTGTTATTACATCTGCTATATTACTAGGTTTAACATTATTAATTAAGAAATGGTATTTGGCTTATATTTATAAAGGGTGAGCGTTATGAATCTTGAGAAAGCTTTAGGTCTTTTAAAGCAAGAAGGCTATAAGTATACGAAGAAAAGAGAAGATATCTTAGAATTTTTCACTGAAGAAGATGGTTACCGTACAGCAAGTGACCTCCTTAACTTCATGGGTGAAAAATATGGTGGGTTAAGTTATGACACGATCTATCGTAACTTACATTTATTTCGTGAGCTTAATATTTTAGAATCGACGGATTTAAATGGTGAAAAACATTTTCGTTTAGCTTGTGATCACCATGAGCACCACCACCATTTTATATGCCAATCTTGTGGTAAAACAAAAACGATTGATACTTGCCCTATGAATTTTATTCAACAAGACTTTCCTGGATATACGATTGAAAATCATAAATTTGAAATATACGGACGCTGCCCAAGTTGTCAATAAAGTAAAAGGTCTTTTCTCTAATTGAGAAAAGACCTTTTTTATGTTGCGCATTAATTGGCTTCTCCTCTTCTTAAGATGTTCCCTTTAATAGCAATATTCATTAGGACGCCTAAGAGGAAGAAGGTAATTAACATCGATGAACCACCGTAACTTATTAACGGTAATGTAATACCAGTAATTGGCATCAGGCCTGATACGGCAGCGAAGTTAATCATTGCTTGTGTTACGATTTGGAATGTAATACCGAATGCTAACAATCGACCGAAACCATCAGGAGCTCTTTTCGCAATTAGAATGCCTTTAAACATAAAGACAAAATAGATGCTAATAACAGTTACGGCACCAATTAGGCCAAGTTCTTCTGCGATGATCGACATAATAAAATCTGTATGTGCTTCAGGTAGGAAACCGGACTTTTGAACACTATTCGCTAAACCAACACCTGTAACTTGTCCATTTGCGATTGCTATTAATGAGTGAATTAATTGATAACCATCCCCAGCAGGGTCAGCAAATGGATCGAGAAAAGATGTAAATCGACCCATACGATAATCTGCACCCCAAATTAATAAAACAACACCTACAACTGCAGCAGCACCTAATGAAAGTAAATGATGAATTCTAATACCAGCAAATAATAAGATCATTCCACAAGCTAAAATAATTGAAGCAGCGGTACCTAAGTCTGGTTGTAACACGATAAAACCACACACTAAAGCTAGTACTATTAAAGGTGGCAAAACACCTTGTCCAAAATGGTGCAACTTATCTCGCTTATTCGTATACACTTTAGCAAAGTACAATATCATAGCTACTTTTGCCAATTCAGACGGTTGGAATAATAATGGCCCTAGACTTAACCACCTTGTTGAGAAGTTACGCTCAACCCCAACACCAGGAATTAACACTAAGACGAGCATAATTAGAGTTGCAATGATTAATATTTTAATAAAATTACCTAGTTTTCTATACGAAAATAGACTGACGACTAAAAAGACCGAGAAACCTAAAATAACCCAAAGTCGCTGTCTATTAAAATAAAATGATGGATTATCTATATCAGGATTCATCCCTGCATAAACAAAGCTAGCACTATAAACCATGACAAGGCCAATACAAGAAAGAATCACGATCATGATAAATAAAGGATAATCTATATTTCTTAAATGCTTTTTCAATTCGAACACGCTCCTATATCTACCATCATAACGGAAAATCAAACCATATGGATAGTAGAATTTAGGACTATTTTATAAAAAATTTTATGACGATAGATTTTCTTGGGCGAATTTTGTCGGCTATGAGCTATTTGGGCTCTTCTATGAGCCATTTGCGCCGACCTATGAGCTATTTGAGCATTTCTATGAGCTTCTCAAGCAATTCTATGAGCCTCTCTCGCTATAATTCCATCAAAAAAGCCCGCCAACTAAATCGGCGGGCTTTCAAATTATACTGTTGGTGTTTTAATTTCTTTAACATCCTCTAAATACTCTTCATAACTTAACTCACGGTCGATGACACCTTCGTCTGTAAGTTCAATAATACGATTTGCGATCGTTTGGATGAACTGGTGGTCGTGTGACGTAAAGATCATTGACCCTTTAAAGTTAATTAATCCTTCGTTTAATGACTGAATGGATTCTAAGTCTAAGTGGTTAGTTGGATCGTCTAATAATAGTACGTTTGCTTCGCTTAACATCATACGTGATAGCATACAACGTACTTTTTCACCACCTGATAAGACGCTTGCTTTCTTAAATACTTCATCGCCTGAGAATAGCATACGACCTAAGAAGCCACGTAAGAAAGTTTCGCTCTCATCTTCTGGTGAGTATTGACGTAACCAATCGATTAAGTTTTTGTCATTGCCTTCAAAGAACTCAGTATTATCTTTCGGGAAGTAAGATTGAGATGTTGTAACACCCCACTTGAACGTTCCTTCATCTGGTTCCATTTCACCCATTAAAATTTGAATTAAAGTCGTTTTGGCAACATCATCACCAAGTAAAACAACTTTATCATCTTTGTTCATTCTAAATGTCACGTTGTTTAATACTTTTTTACCGTCAATTGTTTTAGACAAGCCTTCTACTTCTAACAAGTCATTACCAATTTCACGACCTGGTGAAAACGCAATATACGGATACTTTCTTGATGATGGTTTAATATCATCGAGTGAAATTTTATCTAACAGTTTTTTACGAGAAGTTGCCTGACGTGATTTTGACGCATTGGCGCTAAACCTTGCGATAAATTCTTTAAGTTCATTAATCTTCTCTTCTTTTTTCTTGTTTTGTTCATGTGCCATCTTTTGCGCTAGTTGGCTTGATTCATACCAAAAATCGTAGTTACCGACAAAAAGTGTAATCTTCTCAAAATCTAAGTCGGCAATGTGCGTACACACATTGTTTAAGAAGTTACGGTCGTGTGATACAACGATGACGGTATTTTCAAAGTTAATTAGAAACTCTTCTAACCAACGGATCGCTTGAATATCTAAACCGTTAGTCGGCTCGTCTAATAGTAAAACATCTGGATTACCAAATAACGCTTGAGCTAGTAAAGTTTTTACCTTTTCTGATTCAGGTAAGTCTTTCATCTGTTTGTTGTGAAGTGAATCATCAACACCTAATCCTGTTAGTAGTGATGCTGCATCGCCTTCTGCTTCCCAACCGTTTAATTCAGCAAATTCACCTTCAAGTTCTGCAGCACGCATGCCGTCTTCTTCAGTAAACTCACCTTTAGCATAAATAGCATCCTTCTCTTTCATGACTTCATATAGACGCTCATGCCCCATCATAACTACTTGAAGCACTTCTTCTTCTTCATAAGCGAAGTGATCCTGCTTTAACATAGCAATTCGCTCATCCTTACCTACTGAAATGTTACCTTCTTGAGGTTCAATTTCACCAGAAAGGATTTTTAGGAACGTTGACTTACCAGCACCATTAGCACCGATTAAGCCGTAACAATTACCTTTAGTAAATTTTATTGAAACATCTTCAAACAGCTTACGATCTGAAAAGCGTAAGCCGACACCTGTCGCTTGTAGCATATTAAAAATCCTCCAGAAAATTAAAGTTAACCTTTATCATTATAGCATTTATATAGAGGTTTTGACGAATTTTAACTAAACATGCGGAAACCCGGCTCCACAGTTACCATCATTTACTAATTCTAACACTTTAGCCAAGCACCTAAACAATAAATCGCAATATATTAAATATAGGTGAATAACATGCGAGTATACTTAGCATTAATTAGTTTAAGCGTCATTTGGGGATTAACCTTTATTTTCATCAAAATGACCGTCAATGATACTGGCGTTTGGGGGATGGTGTTTTTAAGATGTTTTATCGGAGCCATTTTTCTTTTACCAATATTTCTAGTTAAAATTAAACAAAGAACGACTGCAATTCCATACAAACATCTCATTATTCTTGGCATTATAAATGCAGGCATTCCATGGGGGTTTCTCGCTTGGAGTGAAACTGTAATTATGAGCAACACAACGTCTGTCATTAATGCGTTAACCCCTTTATTTACAGCTTTAATTGGATATTTATTTTTTAAAAAGCGACTATTAAAAAGACAATGGTTCGGTATTTTAACTGGTTTTTTTGGCATTGTTATATTAACTGAGTTTCAAATTCATCAGCTTTTTGGAAGTAACTTTGTTGGAATTGGAACAATGGTTGTAGCGACAATTTTTTATGGATTCGGTTCACAATACTTTAAAAAGCAATTACAGCAGGAAGATTTAATCATCACCATAACGATTTCTCTTTTTGTAGCGTCACTCGTAGGGTTGATGGTCGCGGTACCAGTTGAAGGATTACCACAAATTACGGCTTTTGATTTCCAAACATTGATTATGGTGTTAGCGCTTGGTGCTATCGGCTCTGGGGTAGCTCACCTTTTGTTATATTATATGATTATTAATGGGACACCTGAATTTGCTGCAACGGTAGCTATATCATCCCAATTACAGCGATTATTGCAAGTTATATCATTTTAAGCGAACCAATCACGGCTAATTTAATCGCAGGTATGTTATTTATTTTTATAGGAATTTACATTACAGGTCAATACCAAAAAAGACATTAGGTGCTTTCATGCGCCTATTTTTTTGCCTTTTTATCCCTCTTATAGAAACTGTTAATTTGCATAGTCTAAGCAGTGAGTACAATGGATCTTCTATGAGGTGGAAATAATGGAAAGTAAAGTAACTAAAACAAATAATGTATCAATTTGGTGCATTATCACGATCGCATCGATTCCTCTTATTATGACATTAGGGAATTCAATGCTCATTCCAGTGTTACCTGTTTTTGAAGAAGAGGTTGGTATTTCACCGTTTCAATCGAGTTTGATCATAACGGTTTACTCGGTTGCTGCCATACTTATTATTCCTATCGCTGGGTATTTATCCGATCGCTACGGGCGAAAAATGATTATGATTCCAGGGTTAATTTTCACTTTCATTGGCGGTTTAATCGCTGGGATTGCTTCACTAGTGATTGAAAATCCGTTTGCGTGGATTTTAGTCGGTCGCGTATTTCAAGGGGTTGGAGCCGCTGGTGCTCTACCGATCATTTTACCTTTAGTCGGTGACTTGTATAAAAACGACGATGAAAAAGCAAGTAGTTGTTTAGGGCTTGTCGAAACATCTAACACATTCGGTAAAGTGTTAAGTCCTATAATCGGTGCTTTTTTTGCTGCGATGTTGTGGTATTTACCGTTCTTTTCAATTTCCGCCTTTAGTTTGATCTCTTTAATAGCTGTGATCTTCTTCATTAAAGTTCCAAAGGACAAAGAAGAACCGTTAAAGCTCAAAGAGTTTTTGACAGAAACGAAAAAGATTTTCCAAGTCGAAGGTAAATGGCTGTATACTGTCTTTCTACTCGGGGCTTACACGATGCTTTTACTGTTTGGAATTCTCTTTTACTTATCTGATATTCTTGAAAAACAATACGGTGTTGATGGAGTCCCAAAAGGTGTTGTCTTAGCTTTCCCATTAGTCGTCCTTTGTCTAACCTCGTTTATTACTGGGCGTAAAATTAAAGGCGATTTAAAGACGATGAAAATCATCATTATGAGTGCTGTCGCTTTGTTAGCTGTTAGTATTACAACAGTTGGGTTCTCTACTGATTCAGTTACTTTATTACTTGTTTCAACGAGTCTAAACGGGCTTGCTATTGGGGCTCTACTACCAACATTAGATGCGATGATTACAGAAAGTATTAATAAAGAAACACGGGGAACCATTACTTCGTTTTATAGTTCCGCTCGTTTCATCGGGGTAGCTGCTGGACCGCCAATCGTTTCATTAATGATGCCAATCGATATAAATGTTGGTTACATTATGGCTGGTGTACTTGGTGCACTATTATTTATCCTTTCGTGGAAATGGATTAACTCTAATCAAACATAAAAAATCTCCGGAATAATTTCCGGAGATTTTAATTTTTAGGACTAGCTTCCTAACTCATACCATATATTAGATTGAATGATGTTATAGGGAGAGTTCTACTATGAGTTGGGACAAGCTACTGTTAGCGATTATTATGATTCGCGTCTTTTCCGGCACACTTGAAATAACAGCTGCTTATTTAATGTACCGTTTCAATGACCTTTATAAAGCCTTTGTCATTAATAGCTTATTAGCTTTCGTTGGACCTGGTGTATTATTGTTAACCACTTTTATCGGTTTATATGGGCTTGCAGGAAGAATTTCATTGCTTAAAGCCGTGTTACTCGTTGCGGGTATTTTGCTTATTATTATTAGCTTACGAATTAAATAATGCTATTTTGGTCGGTCTTGCTTTTCAACTGGGTCAAGCTCTTCAGACGCTTCCGTTTGCAAGTTCATTGAAGGACGTGCGAGACTACCTTTTTCTTCATATTCAGCTCTTTTAAGAGTCCTCTGCATATAGAAGTGGTAATATGCTTCAAACACACTCAAACCTACTGCAGAAAAGAATGAAGCTGCAACAATGCTTGCCACTGGTGCGAATAAATCAAGTAAGGCATAAACAACAACTAATGCTAATGCAAAATCTCCTAAAGTAGCTACTGTATGATTATAACGCTGATTTAATCGGCGGAAAATCAGCATATCTCCCGCATAAGCAAGTGCACCTAAAATTAAAGTGAACATAATAATATTACCGATTCCAACTCCAAACCATAAACCTAAAATAACGAACAACCAAGCAAACGTAACAGCGAGCTTAATTGCGATTAATTTAACATGACTCATAACTTTCACCTCCTGAAAGTAGACTATCTCATATATATTTTGGGTTAGAATAAAATCGTTATGCGTTTTTTAAAACACAAAAAAACTTCCAGCTATTAATAGCTGGAAGTTTAATTTACGCAATTGTTGATGCAACTTTATCACTTTGGCGTGTTTTTTCACACTCAACATGCTGCTTTATAAAGTTAATACAAACCTTATTGAAAGCTTTAGCTTGATCAATATTACATACG